>DATAOI010000019.1 GCA_036265815.1 Gemmatimonadales bacterium | reverse complement strand
AAGGCAACGAGCGCGGTCGCGTCGATCCGATCCGCGGCACCGCGGACCGCCGTGCGGGCGCTGCCGAGATCGCCCCGGCCCAGCGCGACGAGCACTTTGAGCAGCACCATCTGCGGGCTGGTCGGCGCGAGAGTGATGGCGCGGTCTATGGCGGCGTCGGCGCTGTCGTACTGCCGGAGGAAGATGTGCACGGTGGCGACCCGCCGCGCCACGGTGGGCGAGCGCGGGTCCAGCCGCATGGCGCGCGTCCGGCGGAGTGCAGCTCTTCGTGTCGCCGAAGCTCGCGCTGGACGGCGGGCTCAGCGTGGGTGTGGGGAAGTTGAGGAACATCAAGGTGGACGGGCAGCGGCAGGACTGGGGGACGCCCAACAACACCACCACGACCCGGATCAGGTTCGGGGCGAACTGGTATCCCTGAGCCAGGGAGTGGAGCGAAAAGGGAATGTGGAACCGCCGCCGAGAGCTCGAGCTCTCGGCGGCAGCGTCATTTCACTTCGAACGGCAGACTGAACAGGTACGGCTCCGGCCCGTGGGGCCCCAGCTCGGGCAGCTGATCGGACAGAACCCGCAACCGGTAGTGTCCCTTCTTGTCGACCGCCAGATCGTCGAACACGGCCACCCCGTCCTCAGTCTCCCTGAAGCGATTGCCCAGCAGCCGAGTGTTGGTCGGCGAATCACTCCCTACCGGGAACAACCCGAGATACAGCAGGATTCCGGCGAGAGGAACCAGATTGCCATCCGCATCCGCCATGGCGACCTCGACCCGGAATCGCTCGTTCTTGCGTACGTCGTGGGGCTGAAGCCGAAAGACGAAGTGATCGACCTGGGTCTCCGGAACCTCGGTGACCGTCACATCGGCGGTCTGCGCCAGTCGTATCGAGCCGTTTACGGTGGCCGAGACGACGATCGTTCCCGGCGCGGCGCCGGCCACCGTGCCGGTGGCGGTGCCATCCGATTCAGTCGCGCCATCGGGCTGCGTCACTGTGACGCCGGTACCGCTGGCCTCGAGCGACACGGTGGCGCCCTCGATCGGATCTCCCCGATCATTTCGGACGGTCACCGTGATCGTCGAGCTCCCGGCACCCGCGACAATGGAGGCCGGGTCCGCCGAAAGGCTGGAGCGGCTAGCGCTCGGCGTAGAATCCCCGCCGTTGCCGCCGCCATCGCCCCCGCCGGTGCTGACGGCCGTGAAGGTGACGAAGCTGATACCGGAGATGGTGGCTCGGGCCGCGTTGGCACCGGGTTCCGGGCCCAGGGTCCACTTCGCGGAAGCGAGGCCATCGGCGTCACTGGTGTCCCTCTCCGGGACCAACGTTCCTCCACCGATGGTCACCGCCCAAGTGACCTCGCGGCCGGAGATTCCGACGCCGGTCGTATCCACGACTCTCACGACCAGCGAGTCGTCCAGCGGCTCGCCGACTTTGCCTTCCTGGCGATCTCCATGCACGGCAACGACTTGCATTGGCCCCTCTGAGACCGGAAGGACCAGGTCAGCGCCACCGCATCCGAGGGCGGCAACCATGCAGAGCGGCGCGGCAAGGGGGACGAGGCGCAAGGGAGGCGGGAAGTGAGAGGTTGATCGGCAAGGATCTGATCTCAGGATAGCCAGGCGCCGGATCCGAGGAGAGGACGGCCGTCACAATCCCCGCTAGGGCGCCTCTCTGATCTCTGTCCGTGCCCAGGGGATGATGTCTAGCCGCTCGAATGGGATCGGCTGCCCGGTGGACTCGCTGAGGCCGAACCGATCGGGAGTCTCGTAGAGCCGCTGCAGGGCCGCATCGATCTCTTCCAGCTCACGGGTGGCACGCTCGGCCAGCTGAGTCGACATCTCCTGATCGAAGCTGTCGGTGCCCTTGTCCGCCATATGAAAGGGGTAGTTGGTGAGGTCGCCATCGCCCGTGGGGTTCGAGCCAGACTCGTCATAGCTGCGGATGACCCGCAGGGCGCGTTGGCGCTCCTCCTGGAGACGCTGTTCGAGATGGCGACGCTGCTCGTCGGTCAGTGCCATGGCCTCTCTCTCCGAATCATTGGTTCGCCCCGCTGGGGCCCCTCACAATGATCGCCGAGGGCCGCGTCCGGCGGTGACCGCCGCCACGTCCAGGGCTCACCTGCGCTTCAATGGCTCCGGACGGCCGGCTTCTGGGGAAACACAAGCAGGCCCACGATGATGGCGATCAGCAGCACCGCGGACGCGATGGGGACGACAGGGTGACCGCCGGCACCTTGCTCATGCTCAACTCGGCCCCGCATAGCTCAAGAGACCCGCCGTGATCCGGGCCGCCGAGGTATAGGGGTGTGGGATGGACGAGGTGAGCCCCAGAATGTGGTAGACCTCGAAGCCCGCCCAGCGCAGCCCGTCAGAGATGAGGGCGCGGTGACACCGCCACCAGAGGGCCTCCGCACACATGATGGCGGTCCGGAGGCCACACCCCAGGTCCGCGAGTCGGGCCAGGCCTTCCGCAAACGGCGGCGTCGCCATGTAATCAGCGTAACCGCGGAAGGCCGTGCTGCGCCATGCGGTGTTCGCGGAGTCGGCGCGCGGCTGTCGCCGTCCACCGAGCTCTGGAAACCATTCGTAGTCGAGGCCGGCAGCGAAGAGAGACTTGGCAAGGGCCTCGCCGGCGAAGTGTGGCCATCGGCGGCTGCCAGGATATCGGCGGACATCGGCGACCAGCTCGATGTCGTGAGCTGCCAGCAATGCCAGGAACTGGTCCAACGGCTGGGTGGAGTGGCCCACCGTCCAGAGGCGCGGCGTCATTCCTCAATGTATGCCGGCCCGAGGGTGGGCGGGTTCGGCGGCTGCGTACCCTCAGCAGTCGGGCCTACCGGCGCGCCAGGCGGCACAGTACCTGGTAGACCGAAATGAACCCCGACTCGAAGTTCTTGCGCGCTCCCCGCAGATACAACCGCCACACCCGGAGCCGCTCTTCGCCCGCGATCCCGGCGGCCTCGGCGCGGCGCCGGTCGAGCCGCCGCGCCCAGTGGCGCAGCGTCTCCACGTAGTCCTGCCCGAATCCCTCCACGTGCTCGGACACGAAGCCGGCGCGCTCGAGCGCGAGCAGCACGCGCGAGAGCGGCAGCGGGTCGGTGTCGGGAAACACGTAACGCATGGTGAATGCCCCCACCGCCGCCTCGTACAGCCGCGCGATGCCGTGATTGAGCAGCCTGCCGCCCGGCTGGAGCATGCCGGCCAGCCGCCTGGCGTACAGGTCGATCCGCTCGCCACCGACGTGCTCCACCATGCCGATGCTGGCGATGGCGTCGAACCGCTCGCCGGCGAGATCGCGGTAGTCCAGTAGCAGGATCTGGACCCGCTTCTCCAGCCCAGCCAGGCGGACGCGCTCGCGGGCGAACGCCGCCTGCCGCTGGGAGAGGGTGATTCCCACGACGTCCACGCCGTGCCGCGTGGCGGCATGGATGGCGAAGCCGCCCCATCCGCATCCGACGTCGAGCACCCGCTCGCCGGGTCTGAGCGCGAGCTTCCGGCAGCTGACCTCCAGCTTGGCCTCCTGCGCCGCCTCGAGCGAGTCGGGAGCGCGCGAGAAGAAGGCGCAGCTGTAGGTCATCGAGCGATCGAGGAACAACGCGAAGAACTCGTTGGACACGTCGTAATGATGGCGGACCGCCCGGGCATCGCGGCCCCGCGAGTGGAGCACGCCGCGGGGACGCAGCTCGGCCGCCGGTGCCGGGACGCCGGGGACCGCGCCGCCGGCCCGTGCCGCGGCGAGCATGAGACGGGCGCGGCGGCGGGCGGACAAGCTGGGCGGGTGCCAGGAGTCGGCCACATCCACCAAGGCGTCGAGGTCACTCACCTCGAGCTCACCGGTCACGTAGGCGCGGCCGAGGCCGAGCTGGCCGGGTGCGCGCAGCACGTGGGCCACGCCGCGGGGAGACCGGATGGTAAGGGTGGGGCCACCCCCGTCGGTGGCGGGGACGCCGGTTCCGTCCCAGAGCTCGATGGCGAAGGGGCGGTCGGGAAAGAGCCGCTGAATCTCACGGCGAAGGGGAGCGGTCGAGGCGAAGGGCATGGTCGTCACCGGCGGCCTGGAGTGCGGACGCAAGGGCTGTCGTTCGCAGCTTAGCGAGGCCGGGGGTGGCTCGCATCGGCAGAATGGGCCAGGGCGGCATCTGCTGCTGTTGCGGCCGGCCTCACTCCCCTTCAAGCCGTCGAGCCAGCGCGAGAAACCGTGGGTCGCTCCTGAGCGGCGCGAGCCGTGGATCGATCAAGACGTAGGCGAGGACGGTCGAGCGTTCCTCGTAGGCGCGCTCCAGGTCGCGGAGCGCCTGCTCCCGCTCTCCCAGCCCGGCGTGTACCAGTGCAAACCAATAGGAGGGCACGTATTGCCCGGCCGCGGCCTTGCGAAGCGACTCGAGCACGCCTCGGGCACGGGCGGTCTTCCCGGCGACCGCATAGACGTGCCCGAGGGACGACGCGCGCATGAGGCTGCTGCCGACGACCGGCTGCAGGACCGCGATGGCCTCGTCGAGTCTCCCCTGTTGTTCGGCTACCAGCGCCAGCCCCCATTTGGCGAGGGCGTCGCTGGAGTCGCTCTTGAGGACCTCCCGAAGCCCGTGCTCCGCCTCGTCGTATCGACCCGCGAAGTAGTCGAGCAGGGAGCGGTTGGTCTGCAGCTGCAGCGAGAGCGGGTCCAGCTCCAGGGCCCGGCCGAGCTGCGCGATTGCCTCATCCAGCCGGCGGCGTGACGCGAGAAAGCGGCTGTAGGAGAAGTACGCGTCGGCGTAGTTGGGCCGCAGCTCGAGCGCGCGCCGAAACTCCTGCTCGGCGGCGCGCCAATCCCATTCGTAGTAGGCCCGAATGTAGGCGGTCGCCGCATGCGCTTCCGCCAGGGTCTCGTCCAGTTGGAGCGCGTGTACCAGCGCCGCCCGGGCTTTCGGCAGGACCTCCACCGGTGACACGTCGGTGTAGAAGGGAAGCGCGGTGTAATAGTTGGCCAGGCCCACGTAAGGCGGCGCCCAATCCGGAGCCATGTGGCCGGCATGCTCGAACAGCTTGCGGGCCTGCTCCAGCTCGCCCCGATCCAGATAGAAGCGGCCGCGAAGGTAGGCCTCGTAGGCCCGCTGATCCACTTCTCGGCGGGCATCGAGACGGCTTCGCTCTGTGCCTTTGACGTCGGCCTTGATCGACCCGGTGAGAGCGAGCGTGATCCGCCGTTGCAGGTCCGGCAGCTCACCGAGCCCACCTCGATAGTCTTTCGCGAAGAGGAGGGCACTATCCCGGGCCTGGAGGAGTCGGACGCCGATCCGGACCGTATTCCCTTCCCTTCGAATCGAGCCTTTCACGACCGCGTCGACACCGAGCTCCCTCGCCAGCTCGGCAAGCGGCCGGGCGGTCCCCTGGGCCGCGGCGCCGGAGGAGCGCGAGATCACCTTCAACGAGCCGATCTCGGCCAGATCGGCGATGAGCCCTTCCGTCATGCCCTCGCCGAGATAGGAGCTATCCGGACTGCTGCCCAGCTCCTGGAACGGGAGCACCGCGACCGCCCTGATCATGCTCGAGGCGGGGTGGACCCCGCCCGCAGGAGCTCGTGCGACCAACCACCAGATGGCTGCGGCCAGCACCAGGCCGGCTCCGAGCGCAATCAGTCCCACTCGGCGCGCCAGCGGCGCAGGCCCGCTCCGCGGCGAGGTGGGCACCGGCGCTGGGACTGTCGCGATCTCCGGTGACTGCAGAGCGTCCAGGAACTGCTGCATGGAGTCGAAGCGGTCGGCGGGCAGCTTCGCCATGGCCCGCATGATGGCCGTCTCCATCGCCTGGGGCACGGTCTGGCGAACCACCCGCAGGCTCGGGACGGGCTCGAGCGAGTGCCGGGCGAGGACCGCTTGGGTGGACGGTCCGGTGAAGGGAGGCTGACCGATCAGCATCTCGTATAGAGTGCACGCCAGGCTGTACTGATCGCTGCGACCGTCCACCGCGGCACCGCCGGACTGTTCCGGACTCATGTACTGCGGCGTACCGACGACGATGCCGCTCTGGGTGAGCTGCTCCGTGCCCGCGGCGCTCAGGGCCCGCGCAATGCCGAAGTCGGCGACGACGGCCTGGCCGCCGGAGAGCATGATGTTCTCCGGCTTGATGTCCCGGTGCACGATGCCGTGCTCGTGGGCGTACTGCAGGGCGCTGCCGACTTCTCGGGTGATCCGAAGCGACGTGTCCAGCGGAAGCTGCGGTTCCCGCGCGAGCCGCTGGCGGAGCGACTCGCCTTCGGCGAACGGCATGACGTAGTAGAGCAGGCCATCCGCCTGCCCCGAATCGTACAGCGGGAGAATGTGAGGGTGCTGCAGGCCCGCGGCGATCTCGATCTCACGGAGGAACCGGTCGCTGCCGAGGATGGCCGACAGCTCGGGCTTCAGCAGTTTGATGGCGACGGGTCGGTGGTGCTTGAGATCCTCGGCGAGAAAGACGATGGCCATCCCACCCCGGCCAAGCTCGCGCTCAACCCGGTATCGATCGCCCAGCGCCGTCGCCAGCCGTGCGAGGAGTTCCATGGCGCCGCCTTTTCTCCGGTGGAGAGAATGTGGCGCCGGCGGGCGGGGCGGGCAAGCAAGGACCCGATCAGACCCGCGCGCGCCGCTCGAGCTCCCCAAACACTTCGATCAGCACTGGGACGATCAGCAGCGTCACCAGGGTCGAGACCACGAGCCCGCCGATTACCGCAAGCGCCAGCGGCCGCTGCAGCTCCGCGCCCGCGCCGAGACCGAGCGACAGGGGCACCAGCCCGGCGAGGGTGCAAACCGTCGTCATCAGGATCGGCCGCAGCCGGACCCGTCCGGCATGCGCCAGCGCCCCTGCGGTATCCTCGCCCCCATCAGACGCGTGGTGTGCCGCGTCGAGCAGCAGGATGCCGTTCTTGACGATGAGACCGACCAGCAGGATGAGCCCCATGAAGCTGGAGACGTTGAACGGCACGCCGGTGGCCCCGAGCATGAGCAGCGCACCGGTGGCCCCGAGCGGGACCGCGAGGATGATCGCGAGCGGTCCTCGGAAACTCCCGAACTGGGCCACCAGCAACAGCAGCACGGCGCCGATCGCGAGCGCGAGCACGCCCAACAGCTCCCGAAACGCGGCCTGCTGGCTGGCGTACTGCCCACCGATCTCCAGCGTGACACCGGCCGGCAGCACCACCCGGCCGAGGGCGCGCCGCACGTCGCCCATCACGCCGCCGAGGCTCCGGCCGCTGGTCCGGCCAGTCACTGCCACATAGGGACGCAGGTTCTCCCGCAGCAGTACGCTGGCTCCGCCGCTGTCCCGCACCTGGCCGAGCTGCGCCAGCGGCAGCCAGCCGCCGGGCCCGACGATCGGCACTCGAGCGAGCACGTCGCCCTGCTGGCGCAGGCTGTCGGTCAGGCGGACGCGGATCGGCACCAGGCGGTCCGGCTCTCGGGCGGTTCCGGCGTCAGCCCCGAACAGCGCTGCTCGCGCCTGCGTCTGTACCTCGGCCGCGGTGAGCCCCAGCCGGGCCACGCGAGCCGGGTCGAGGTCCACCCGCCGCTCGGGGTTGACGCCCTGCACGCCATCGAACAGGTCCACCAGGCCGGGCGTCGGCTCGATGGCGGCCGCCACGGCTCGCCCCGCCCGCTCGGCGGCGGCCTGATCGCGGCTGAACAGCTTGAGCTCGACCGGTTCGGGCGCGCCGGCCAGGTCGCCAATCACATCCTGCATGAGCTGCACGAACTCCACCCGCACCGCCGGCGCGCGCTGCTCCGCCGCCACGCGCACCCGGTCCATGACCTGATACACCGACGGACGCCGCCGTCGAGGTTTGAGCAGCACGGTGAAGTCGCCCCGGTTGGGCGAGGTCGCGGCGAAACCGAGCTCGCTGCCGGTGCGGCGGGTGAACGCCTGGACCGCGGAGTCGGCGAGCAGAATCCCTTCGATCACGTGCACCTGGCGATCGGTCTCGGACAGCGCGGCTCCCGCCGGCGCCCAGTAATCGAGAATGAACCCACCCTCGTCCATCTCCGGCAGGAAGCCGGTCCCGATCACCCGGCTGAGACCGAGACCGAGGGCCAGGAGCGCCACGCACGCCGCCACGGCCGCGCCGCGGTGTCCCAGCATCCAGCCGATCGCGCGAGCGTAGCGCTCCTCCAGCGGCCGGAGCGAGAGCCGCGGCACGGATCGCCGCCCGGACGGCGCTATGATCGCGGGGATCAGGGTCATGGCCAGCACCAGCGACAGGAACACCGCTATTGCCAGCGCCAGGGCGAACGATCGGAAGAACTCGCCCACCACCCCAGTCAGCAGCCCCAGTGGCGCGAACACGACGACCGTCGTGAGCGTCGAGCCCGCCACCGGCCCGACGATCTCGTCCGTACCGCTCCGCACCACCTCCGCTGGCGACTCGCCCGGATGGAGGGCCAGCCGCCGCTCGATGTTCTCCACCACGACCACGGCGTCGTCGATGATGATCCCGATGGCCACGGCGAGGCCGCCCAGGCTCATCAGGTTCAGCGAGTCACCCGCCAGCGCGAGCCCCAGCAGGGTGATCGCCACGGTGAGCGGCAGGCTCAGCGCGGCCGCGCCCGTGGTGCGCCATTCGCCGAGGAAGAGGAGGAGCACGAGCACCGCCAGGGCGCCGCCGATCAGCATCGCGTCGCGCACGCTGCGCATGGAGTCGCGCACCAGGGCCGCCTGGTCGTAGACCGATTCGAGCCGGACCCCGGTCGGCAGCAGCGGCCGGATCGAATCCATGGCCGCGCGCACCGCCGCCTGCAGCCGCAGGGTATTGCCGCTCGGCTGACGCGAGATGTTGACCAGCGCCGCAGGCCGGCCGTTCCCCGCCACGATCTGAAAGAGATCCTGGGCGCCATACCCGACCGTGCCCAGGTCGGCCACGCGGACCGGCCGGGGCCCGCTCTCACGGACCACCACCTGCCCCACGGCCTCCGGGGTATTGGTGAGGCCGGAGACGACGATCGCGTACTGGCGATAATCGCGGTCGGTGCGACCCGCGGCCTCAGCCACGTCGGTAGCGCCGATGGCCTGCGCCACCTGGTCCACGCTCACCCCGTTGGCCGTGAGGCGGGCCGGATCGAGCTGCACCGAGATCTCGCGGACGCGCCCGCCCTCGACGGCCACCTCGCCCACGTCCGGCAGGCCGGCCAGCCGCGGCCGCACGGTGAACTCGGCCAGGTCGCGAAGCACCAGCGGGTCGGCGCCGGTGAGCTCGTACTGCAGCATCGGGAACACCGACGGCGTGAGCCGCTCGGCGCTCAGCTCGAGCCCCTCCGGCAGCGAGCTCCGGGCGGCGGCCAGGCGGCCCTGCACCTGACTCAGCGCGAACTGCATGTCGGCGTTGGGACGGAAATCGAGGCTGAGCTCGGCGGAGCCGCGGACGGTGAGCGTGCGGACCCGCCGAAGGCCGAGGATTCCGCTCAACGCCTCCTCGAGCGGGCGGGTGACCGCCACCGTCATCTGCTCGGCCTCGAAGGTACCACCCCGTGCGAGCACCACGATTCGCGGGTAGGTGACCTCGGGATAAATACCGGCGGGGAGAGTAAGCAGCGCCCACACGCCGCCGGCGGCGAGTAGCGCGACGGCGAGATGGACGGCTGCCCGGTGTCGAAGGAAGAACCCGGTAAACCTCACCGCGGCGGTCCGGCCGCCGCAGGTGGAGCGGAGTGCGGGGTCGAGACGACATGCATCCCGTCCTCCAGGCCGAAGGCGCCGGTGGTCACGACGCTGTCGCCCTCGCGCACGTCACCCCGGATCTCGGTGCGTCCGCCGGCGCGAAGCCCCCGAGCCACGACACGCGCGTGCGCCACCGAGTCTCGCCCGACCACGAAGACCACGGTGCTGTCGCCGGCCAGCGCGAGCGCGGCGTCCGGGATTACCAGCACATCGCGCCGGACGCCGAGCCGGATGCGCGCCACGGCCGCCGCGCCCGGATGCAGCCGTCCGGCGGAATTGGGCACTCGGATCACGGCCTCGCCCGCGTTGGTCAGCGTGTCCACGCCCGGCGCGAGGGCGGCGAGCCGCCCGTGCGCGACGGCCGTGTCCCCATCCTGCAGGACGTCCACCGGCAGACCGGTGCGGAGACGTGCGAGATCGGGCGCGGGCACCGGCACCGCCAGATCGAGCGTGTCGGCGGCCATCACCTGCGCCAGCGGGCGGCCGGCGTCGACCCGCTCGCCCCGCTGGACCATGACTTCCTGGAGCCGGCCCGCGATAGGGCTGGCGACCCGGGTCCGGGCCAGCAGCGCGCCGGACGCCGATGCCGCGGCCCTCGCCTGTCGCGCGCTGGCGGCGGCCTCCTCGGCCTGCCGCGCCGAGGTGATTCCGTCGGCCAGAAGCTGCTGCTGGCGATCTGCCTCACGCTCAGCCTGGGCGGCGGCCGCCGTCTTCTGCGCGGCGTCGGCCGCGAGCTCAGGCACTTCGAGCTCGACCACCGTTGCCCCACGCGCGACCCGATCGCCCACCTGGACGCGCACCGCCAGGACGACGCCGGCTGCCGGCGCGGCGAGCAGGGCGGCACCGCCGGGTCGCGGCTCCAGACGCCCGGTCAGGACGAGCGTCTCGGCGAGGGAATCGCGCGCGATGGTGCCGAGCGCAACCGGGACCCTCGCCGTGGCCCCGCTCCCCTCGGCCTCGTCGCCCGAGTTGCCGCCGCACGCGGCCACGACGATCAGGCCGGGCAGCAGGAAACGGCGGGTCACTTGGCCGATCCCACGACGGCATACCAGTCGGCGAGCGCCTCCTGGAACGCGAGCTGATCCTGCAAGGCACCGAGCGATGCGTCGCGTTCGCCGCGCAGCGCGTCGAGCACCGGGAGGATGCCGGTCTCGCCGGCCTGGTACGCCCGCAGCGCCCGGCCCCGCAGCACGCCGGCGCCAGGGACGATTGAGTCGCGATCGAACCGCGCCCGCGCCGATGTCTCCTCGAGATGGATGCGTACCAGCCGGAGCTGGCGGACGGCGTCGAGCCGCGCCTCGCGCGCGAGGGCCGAAGCGCGGGTGGCGCGGGCTCGCGCTTCGTCCACTCTGGACCCACCCAGGTTCCAGAGCGGGAACGGCAGGGCGAGGCCGATGACCCTGAGCGCGCCCGGCTGCGCCTCATCGCCCCACTCCGCACCGGACTGGACGGTCGGCAGGGGCACGCGGGCGCGCGCGGCGCTCCGCGCCTGCTCCGCGGCCGCGGCCGAATCCGCGGTGGCGGTGCGCACGCCCGGAAGCGCCGCGAGGTCGACCGAAGTGTCGGGTAGCTGGTCGAGGCCCGCATCCAGGGGCCCGATTGGGGTCGGCGGCACACCGTCCCAGGCAATCGCTCGCGCCAGGTCGGCCTCGTCCACCCGTGCGGTCTCGCGTGCCGCCGCTGCCGTCTGCCGGGCGCGGGCCGCCTCCTGCGCCGCCTGCTCCTGCTCGAGGAGGGAGATGTCGCCGGCCCGGAGTCGCGCTGCCGAGAGCCGGGCCACGGTGTCGGCCAGGGCCGCCTGGGCGCGCACCAGCGACTCCGCCAGACGCGAGGCGCGCGCCCGAAAGTATGCGGAGCGCACCTCGCGCAGCAGCCCGGCCACCGCGAGCGACGAATCCGCCAGCGCCCGGTCCACACCTGCCCGCGCTGCCGAGCGGTCGCTGCCGCGGCGGAGCAGCCAGTCGAGCGGCTGGTCGAACAGCAGGTGGTTGCGCGGAACGGATTCGGTGCGACTGTAGGAGATGGTGGGATTGGGAACGGCGCCGGCTGTGCGCAGCGCCGACCGCGCCTCGGCGACGGCGGCCGCCGCAGCCACCACCGAGGCGCGCGCGTGGCGGGCGCGGTCGAGCGCCTGGTCCAGGGAGATGGTATCCCCCGGCGATTGGAGCAGGATGGCGACACCCAGCAGGATCATCAGCATGCCGCCGTCGGGCTCACGTGCCAAACCTCCGGTGGAGGCGGAAAGACGGCCGGTCTATGCATGGAAGGTGTACCTGGCCTGGAGAGCAGGCAAATGCCCCACCGCGCCACCGGCGGGTGGGCAGATAGCCAGCGCTCTTGGTCCGTCATTACGTACAGCACTACGGTGTCGCGTCACGGAATCGCTCCCCCAACACTAGAGTCTCCTCATGATATCGACTACCCTGCCCTCTCTCTTCCGCATCCTGGCCGGCTCTGTTGCACTGTGGACCGAGGCTATACCGCCCGTCGCTCAGCCGACCGACTCGGTTTATCACGTCTCGCGCGAGATCAGGCTGGGCGGCGAGGGGCGATGGGACTATGTGACCCTGGACTCGGCCGGACACCGCCTCTTCATCGCGCGGCAGACCCGGGTCATGGTCGTCGATCCGGAGACCGGCCGACTGCTGGGTGAGATCCCAGGCCTCAACGGGGCGCACGGCGTGGCGCTGGCCTATCCGACTGGACACGGCTTCGCCACCTCCGGCCGCGACAGCAGCGTCACCATGTTCGACCTCAAGACGCTCAAGGTCCTTCGGCGGTCCCGGGCCGGCGACGACGCCGACGGCGTGCTGTACGATCCCGCGTCCAAACGCGTCTTCACCTTCAACGGCGACGCCAATTCCTCGACAGCGATCGACCCGGGGTCCGGCCAGATCCTCGGTACTATCCGGCTCGGCGGCAAGCCCGAGTTCGGCGTCAGCAACGGCACGGGGCGACTGTACGTGAACCTCGAGGACAAGGCGGAGATGGTGGAGATCGATCCGGCTCGCCTCCGGGTCACCCGCCGGTGGCCCCTCGGCCCCTGTGAGGAGCCCACCGGGCTGGCAATCGACCGCGGGCACCATCTGCTCTTCAGCGGGTGTCACAACAAGTTGATGGCCATCAGCGACGCGGCAGCGGGCCGGAAGATCGCCCAGGTCCCCATCGGCGGAGGAGTTGATGGCGCGGCATTCGACGCAGGCACCGGGCTGGCCTTTGCGTCCAACGGAGATGGCACCCTCACGGTGGTCCACGAGGACAGCCCCACGACATTCCATCTGGTGTCCAACGTCTCCACGCGCCGGGGCGCGCGTACGATGGCGCTGGATGAGCGCACACACCGTGTGTACACCGTCACCGCGGCCTTCGGCGAGACGCCGGCACCGACGGCTGAGGAGCCGCACCCCCGCCCCAATCTGGCTCCTGGCTCCTTCACGCTGCTGGTGCTAGAGCACTGACGAAACTCGGCTTCCACCTCCGTGGCGGCGGATGCGGCAGGCGCGAGCCTGAGCTGCGATAGATTACGGAGTCCCCGCCGGACCCTCGAGGTCCGGCTCGATTCCTGGAAGCGATACGACCATTGGACTCAACGTGATCACTGCCGACTTGATACGCCATATCTCGCTCTTCTCCAAGGTACCGGAAGACGAGCGCATCTCCCTGGCCGCCCGCGCGGCCGATCTCCGCCTGCGCAAGGACGAGTGGCTCCTCGTCGAGGGCCAGAACGCAGGCTTCTACGGGTTGCTCGAGGGCCACATCGACGTGCTCAAGATCGTCGACGGCCAGGAACATCGGCTCACGACCTATGGCCCAGGCGACTCGTTCGGCGAGGTGCCGCTGCTGCTCGGCTCTCCCGCCATCGCCAACCTCCGCGCCACTGAGCCGTGCCGCGTGCTTCGGCTCGAGGGGGCGGATTTCCTGCAGCTGGTGAGTCAGTGCCAGGTGCTGAGCTCCGAGATCACCAAGACGATGGCGGCTCGGGTGAAGCACCTGAGCCAGTTCCAGGTCGAGCACCCGCGCGGGGTGGTCACGGTGATCGGAGACGCCCGCGATGCCGCCTGCTTCGACCTGCGTGACTTCCTCCTGCGCAACGGTGTGGCGTTCGTCTGGCAGGAGCCGAACGGATCTTCTCCGGCTGACCAGGAGGCCCGGGTCACTCCCACGGCCGTGGTGCTCCCCGATGGCAGGCGGCTGGAGGCGCCCACCTTCCGCGGGCTGGCGGAGGCACTCGGGCTCCAGACCCAGCCCAAGCACCGGGCCTACGACGCCGTGATCGTCGGCGGCGGAATCGGCGGACTGGCGGCCGCGGTGTATGGCGCCTCCGAAGGACTCCGAACGCTGTCAGTCGAGCGGCTGGCGTACGGGGGGCAGGCGGGCACCTCCTCCCGGATCGAGAACTACCTCGGCTTCCCCGTGGGCATCGGCGGTGACGAGCTGAGCGCTCGCGCGCGCCGGCAGGCGCTCCGCTTCGGCGCCGAGCTGCTGGTGCCCCGAACGGTCGCTCGGCTGGAGCCGGGCGATCCCCGGGCGGAAGGGCCGTCTCATACCATCGTCCTCGACGACGAGACCCGCATCCAAGCCAGGACGGTGATTCTCGCAACCGGCGTCGACTGGCGCCGGCTCTCGGTGCCTGGGATCGAGCGACTGGTCGGGCATGGCGTGTACTACGGGGCCGCGAAGGCCGAAGCGCTCAAGATGCAGGGGCTCGACGTGCACCTGGTGGGTGGAGGCAACTCTGCCGGGCAGGCGGCCCTGCTCTTTGCCGACTACGCGAGATCGGTGACGATGCTGGTGCGGGGACAGTCGCTTGCGGCGAGCATGTCACGTTACCTGATCGATCAACTCGAGCAGCAGCACAACGTCACGGTGGAGACCGGAGTCCAGGTCACCGGCGTGGAGGGGAAGGAGAGCCTCGAGGCCATCGAAGTGACGTCTGACAAGGGACGGCGCCGGGAGCGGCGGGCGAGCGACGCGCTCTTCGTGCTCATCGGAGGCGAGGCGCAGACCGCCTGGCTGCCCGACGCGGTGATCCGGGATCAGTGGGGCTACATCTGTACCGGTCGCGACGTCATGGATCTGCTGCGCGAGCGTCCGCCGACCACCTGGCCGCTCGAGCGCGATCCCTTTCTCCTGGAGACCAGCGTGCCTGGCATCCTCGCCGCCGGCGACGTTCGTCACGGATCCATCAAGCGGTGCTCGGCGGCCGTGGGAGAGGGAAGTATGGCGATCGCCGTGGTGCATCATGTGCTGGCCGAGCTCGAGACACGCGGCGAGAGAGCCGAGGTGGGCGGCGGCGCCGGGCAGTCTGCCGTATCGTAGGTGGCGCGTCGGCTCTCAATCGACGTGCAGCACCGCCATCATCCCCGCGCCGAGGTGCTCGGCGATGTGGCAGTGAAGCATCCAGGCGCCGGGGTTGGAGGCATCGATGAGGAGGTCCACGGTAGAGCCGACCGGGATGAGCGCGGTGTCCTTCCAGACCAGGTTCGTGGTGCGAACGCCATCCCGCGCCACGACCAGCATGCGTTGGCCGTGCAGGTGGATCGGGTGCTGCATGGGATGAAACGAGCGGGGATCGTTGACGATTCTGAGCTTCACGACCGAGCCGCGTCTCACGTGCCAGTCGATCGCCCCGTTCTCTTTGCCGGTCGCGTCGTCACGAAGAACCCAGCGGACCTGCTTCGAGGTCGACAGCCAGTTCATGTCCGGCATCCCATCCACCCACTCGACCGGCGCGTAGTAGGCGGTATCGATGGTCATGAACTGCACGGTGGCGAGCGGGAGGCCGGCCGTGCGGACCGTGAGCGTCAGCCGCTTGTCCGGCTCCTTGTCGAAGTACCGCCGGTAGCGCTCGATGTCCTTCGAGACGGCGGTATTGGCTCGCAGCCGCTCGAACGCGGGCGCGTGATCGGGCGTGGCCGCCGCCGAGTCCACCCGCACCATCCCGAGCGTGTCCACCTCTGACTGGAACTCGCCGCGGAAGTGGTTGATCGCCTGCACCATGTTGAGCAGCGGATAGGCCCCCGGCCGGTCGAAGCGCACCTCGACGAGGTACCGCTCCGCCGGGCCCAGCACCACGCTCGGCACCATGGCCTCGCGCTCGAACCGGCTCAGGTCCGACGCGAGCAGCTTGATCGGCGCGCCGCCGAACGAGAGGTTCCAGGTGCGCGAGCTGGCCGCGTTGGTGAGATAGAACCGGATCACCTCGCCCCGGTGCGCGCGCAGCGCGTAGTCCGGCTCGCCGTTCACCAGCAGCACGTTCCCCACCCGCCCCATCAACGCGAAGTCCGGCGCCTCCTTCCCGAACGGAATGAGGCTGTCGGCCTGGATGAGCAGGTCGCTCAGCATCAGCGCCTCCTCCCGGTTGGCCGGCGAGTAGTAGTCGGCGTCGGGGGAGTCGACCACCATGTTTCCGAACAGGCCCATGGACTGCTCGATGTCCTCCCGGACGTGCGGGTGGTACCAGTAGACGCCGGCGTCGGGAAAGCGGACCGTGTACGTGTAGTCGCCGCCGGGCGCCACCGGGTCCTGGGTTACGCCGACGGCCCCGTCGGATGCGTTGTCGAGACGAACGCCATGCCAATGCACCGTGCTCGGCAGGTCGATCCGGTTGTGGAAACGCACGACGATCGCGGCGCCCTGGGCGACCCGGATGAGCGGTCCCGGCACCTGGCCGTTGAAGGCGTACATGGCGAAGGCGTGGCCGCGGATCGTCCGCCGGACCAGCGCGGCCGTCAGGTCGAGGGTATCGTCGTCATCGAGACGCGTGAGCGACGCCGGCTTCGCCGGCGGCAGCGTCATGGGATCGACGCCGCGCCCGGGGACGAAGGGCGTGGTGCCCGGCGTCAGGCCGACGAGCCCCGGCATCATGACCATCCCGCGTGGCATCGGCACCGGCATCGCCATGGCACTATCCGGGTGCTTCCCGCCGTCCATGTCCGTCATTCGATGCGCCGGCTGTTGAGCGGCGAGACGGCTGGCGGTCACGGCGACAGCCGCGGCCGCCAGGAGTACCACCGCCGCGCGGCTCATTGAGCGATCCCGCGGAACAGCGGATGCGTCAGGAAGGACAGGAGCCAGCCGCTGGGCGAAGTGCCGTGGAGGACAGTCGGGCCCGAGTGTCGCGCGGCAGACGAGTCGGGCTCGGCCGTGATCACCAACAGGAACTTGTTGAGCTCGACCGGACCCACGGTAGAGACGCCGTTCCGGACCGAGCCGAGCCGCACCCACTGGGTCAGGTCGGGCGTGGCGGCCCAAGCGACGTAGGCGGCGAACTTGCCCAGTCTCTCCGGCCGCGGGAGCTTCGCCGCGGAGATGCGAACGTCGTAGCTCGCGTGCCCGTCGGCTGTCACCCCGATGCCGAAGGGGGAGCCGCTAGGGATGAGCCGCGCCTCGCCGCTCGCGCCGCGGGCGACGGGTGTCGGGAACAACGCGATGTCGTACGGCCCGCCACCGGACAGCACCAGCACGCTCGCGGCCAGCGTCGCCAACCATGAGAGCGTGCGGGTCACCGGGTCTCGCGGCTCGGGGCGCTTCCCGCTGCGGCGACGGGCCCACGATCGTAGTCCTGCACGCTCGAGATGTTGGGCATGCCGACGTCGCGGCCGTTCCAGCCTTTGAACCCGTCGAGCCGGAAGAGCCAGAGGCCGCTCCGCATATCGGTCATCGCGATCAGCCCGTCGCGGTTTCGCACGTCGATGCCGAACGCGCCCTGCTCCACGCTGTTGGTCCCCTGCCAGCCGTTGTCCGGAGTGCCACCGAAGCCGTTCCCGTGCTTGCACCCGCAGGTGTAGTACCAGCCGTCGGTCTTGGGCGCCCTCGGGTTCTTGAGGTCGAACACCTGGAAGCCATCTTCGTACGCGGAGACGAACACGTAAGGCCACCGCACCTCGTGGTTGTGCGCCAGGTCGCGCCAGTCGGCGGTCCACGCGCTGACGGCGAGGTCGAGGTTCTTGGTCGAGTCACGCTGGCCGGGCCCGAGATCCCAGATCCGAAGCGGCGTGTATTCGTATTCGGTCATCGTCACCGCCCACCGGCCATCGGGCGACGGTGTGAAGGTATGTGCGATGTCGAAGCCGAGTCCGGTCAGGGTGAACATCTCCGTGGGTGACTCGGGATGGGTCACGTCCCATACCGAGTACCCGCCGAGCCCGGCGCCGTAGAACTTGTCCTGGTGAGTGGCGGGATCGTAGCCGACGTAAAAGTCGTGATACCCGCCGGCGCCGATCTGCTTGAAGGGGGTCGGGTTGGGGACGGCGCCGACGATCCAGCCGGTCGAATCGGCGCCACTCACCACCTTGCCGAGGTCGTAGACCAGCGCCTTGGTGTCATTGATGGTGGCGAAGAGCAGCACGCGACCGTCGGAATGCTTGTAGGCAAAGATGTTGTGGAAGCCGCCCGGCGCCGCGGGATAGCGAAGGCGCGCCACCTCCTTCACCTTGCTCGAGTCGGGCAGCCCGGTCACGTCGAACACCACGGCGCCGAGGTCGGCGTCGGGGCTGCCCTGCATGAACTGGAGTGACTGCACGTAGAAATACTTCGAGCCGATCTTGAAGTACTTCCCGTCCATCGCGCCGATGCCGCGGTGCAGCTCGGGATTATCAATCTGCCAGCGGAAGACGCGGCGCGGGTGGGCGGGGTCCTTCACGTCGTAGATCTGGGTATCGAAGTTGACGAACCCGCAGACGTAGACGTACGGCCGCCCGGGGTCCTGCTCCATCTCGATGTCCGCCGCCTTCCACGGGGCGGGGTTGGTCACGACGTGGGCGAGCATGTGCACCGACTTGCTGCCCCCATGCTTCTGGTCGAAGGGGCGCACCGCGACCCCCGGGTCTTGGGCCCGGAGGGCGGCAACCGGGATAGATAGCAGGACCAGGGAGATGAACAGGCGGGACATCGAGGCTCCTCTCGAGGTGGATGCCTGCAAAGATAGGCGTCTGCCTCCCTGCGTGGGGGGGATATTACGGCTTGACAGATATTTCGGTCCACCGTATTATCGTCGACGCCGACATTCGACCCCCGCTCTGCCAAGGATCTGGCTCGTGCTCGCTCTGCCTCTGGCCCTCGTGGCCCTGACCGCCGCCCTCGCCCTCGCCTCGCTTGGTGGCGGCCTCTACGAATTTCTGGTCGTGGACCCGGCTTGGCCCCGCCGGCCGGAGCTCATCCAGCCGGCCCGCGGCGGCGTGTCACGCCGGCGCTTCTGGATTCCCGCCCACACCACCTTCGAGCTGTCGTTGATCGCCTCGCTGATCGTGTCGTGGGGCCAGCCGGCGGTCCGGATGCCCCTGCTCGCGGCGCTCGCCAGCCATGCGGCCATGCGACTCTGGTCCGCCTTCGACTTCATCCCCAAGGCGCTGGCGTTCGAGCGCGCGGATCCGAGCAGCATCACCGAAGACGCCGCGCGCCGCTGGAACCGACGGAGCGTCGGCCGGTTTCCCCTGGATCTGGTGACCTGTGCTGCGCTGATGGACGCGCTCGTGGCCGCCGCCCGGCTCGCGGCATGATCGCGTCGCCCCGCAAGAGACCGGCCTCCACACGAGCGGAGGTGCTCGAGGCGTTCGCCCGGGTGGGACGGGAGCACAGCGACGCCACCGTGCTCTTCCATGGCGTCATGGCCAGCCAGCTCGACCTGCATCCGACCGACTACAAGACGCTGGGCATTCTCGAGCGGCTCGGGCCCATGAGCGCGGGAGAGATCGCGGCGCATTCCGGGTTGGCGAGCGCGTCGGTCACGAACCTGCTGGACCGGCTCGAGCGCAAGGGGTTCGTGCGGCGGGCCCGGGACAGCGCGGACCGGAGACGGGTCCTGGTCGAGCCGGTCAGGGACCGGCTCACGGCGGCCGGCGAGCGGTTCGCCTCCACCCGCCGGTCTCTCGCGCGCCTGGTCGAGCAGTACTCCACCCGCGATCTTGCCGTGATCACCGATTTCCTGGCGCGGAATGCCGAGCGGCTTCGCGCCGAGACCACCAAGCTCGAGGAATCGTCATGCGAAAGCTGAAGCTGCAGATGCAGATCACCGTGGACGGCTTCGTGGCGGGGCCGGCCGGTCAGTTGTCCTGGATGACCACTGAGGCCAATGATGAACGGCTCATCGGGTTCATCACCCACCTGACCGACACCAGTGACACGATCCTGCTGGGGAGAAAGATGACCGGAGGGTTCGTGCAATACTGGGAAGCGCTGATGACGCGGCCGGACAGCCCGGAACACGTTTTCGCCCGCAAGATGGTCGATACCCCGAAGGTCGTCTTCAGCAAGACGCTGAGCCAGGTCCCGGGTAAGAACATCCGGGTGGAGAGCGGGGATCTGCGCGAGGCGGTCAGCCGGCTCAAGGGGCAGGCGGGGAAGGACATCGTCGTGTACGGCGGCGCAACCTTCGTCTCGTCGCTGATTCAGGCCGGGTTGATCGACGAGCTTCACTTCTTCGTCAACCCCGTGGCGATCGGGCAGGGGCTGCAGGTGTTCAAGGCCGAGACGCCGTTCAAGCTGATCGGGTCGACCGCCTATCCGAGCGGGATCGTCGTGAACAGCTACCAGCAGAGGTAGCCTCGCGCACGAGGCAGCCACCAGCGCGGCTACGGTTGCACTGGCCCGGCTGGCCGCTCATGGCCCCGCTGCCTTCCAGTCTCGAATCTGCTGGTGGAAGTCCTCCGCCTCCTGGGCGTCTCTGAAAGCGCGCCGGGGAACCACGTGCGCGCCGACCGCCGACGTGTAGATGAAGATGTAGTCGGCGTTGTGCTCGATTCGATCCACCCCGGCCCAGGAGGCGCGCGCCTCACCGACTGCCGTGCTCTCGGCGATCCCCTCCCGGCTCACCGTCAGCCGATGCCTGCCCACCTGACCTCGCTCCGGCTTCTCCTCCGCAATCAGTCGCCGGATGGCGCGCCGCATCAGCCGCCTCTCCAGGAACCATTGCGCCAGGGAGACGATGGGGAACGCAACCAGGATGAAGATGAAGCTCACGCGTGAGATAACGAAGCCGTCCCGGCCGATGGCGGGCAGGATCGCAAACAGGACGATCGCGGCGAGCCAGCCGAGGTAGGCCCAGCGCCGGGTGCGTCGCGCCCTGGGGGAGGTGAAGGCCGCTCGCCACTGGAAGGCGAACAGGTCGTCCCGGGTGATCTCGTAGTCGAGGGCGTAGCGGTCGCGAAGCTCGCGCTGGGGAGCCACGGGCTCTGGGTTACTTCTTTGCCATGCTGCTGTTCCAGATGTCCCGATAGATCTTCCAACCACCGCCCACCTTCCTGTAGAGCGTCGTATAGGGGCCGTGGTCCAGATGTTTGCCGTCGGTGGAGTTGGCCACCCAGCCGCCGGTCGCGAGGGCGAAGTCGCCGAAACCCACGACATCTCCCGTGGTCAAGGTGTTCTTCGCACCTTGCTTGAGATCTGCTGTAAACAGAGCCTGAATGGCGCTGGTGCCGGAGGCCGGTTCGGCTCCGGGAGCCATGACTGTGGCGTCCTTGGCGTAGAGCGCGGTGAGGGCGGCCGCGTCTCCGGCGTTGTAGGCGGTCTGCCATGCCTGGTCCATCTTCCCGATTTGGGCACGAAGGTCCGCACCGGCCTGCGCGAGCGCGGGGAGCGGCAACGCCAGGGCGAGCGTGACAAGGCCCGCTGCGATACGACGGTTCATACGGCCTCCAGTCTGTGGGAGTGGTGACTAGGCAGAATCGCTTCAGTGCGCAACGATCTTGAATACGCCGCCCTGCTGGGTGACCAGGTAGAGCTCGCCCGAGGCATCTTCGCCGAAGCTGGTCACCTGACCTCCGGGCTCGAGCGCGGGCCAATCGGTCTCCTCCACTGCCATCCCGCCTTCTATCCGGAGGCTGCGCACCCAGCCCAGGCAGTAATCGGCGTAGAAATAGGTTCCCTGCAACGAGGGAATTGCCGGGCCGCGGTAGACGTAGCCGCTCATGACGGCACATCCCTCGGAGTGAGCGTACTCCACGACGGGTAGGGTGAGCCCGGTCTGATCGCAGCCGGCCCGGACGCAATGTGTCCCTTCCATCACGCTCCAGCCGTAGTTGACACCGCGGCCGGCGCCGTCGGCGGCAGCGGCGTGATCCACTTCCTCCCAGTTGCTCTCCCCGACATCGCCGACGTAGAGATCGCCGGTGCTCGGGTCGAAGCTGAAGCGCCAGGGGTTACGGAACCCATAGCTCCAGACCTCGGGCCGGTCGCCGGAGATGCCCACGAACGGATTGTCGGGCGGAACCGTGTAGGGAGCGCCCGAGGAGACGTCGATCCGCAGGATCGAGCCGAGCAGGTCCGCCAGGGACTGGCCCCGTCCCTGATCGTGGTCGGAGCCATCGCCGAGCCCGATGTAGAGCATGCCATCGGACCCGAAGAGGAGCTGGCCTCCCTTGTGGGCGACACCCGGCTGCTCGACCCCGAGCACCAACGTCTCGCTCGCCGGGTCCGCGACATCGGGATCGGCAGACACCTGGAACGACGAGATGCGGCTGTTGCCCGATCGATCGATGTAGTAGACGATGAACCGCCCGCTCGTCGCGTAGTCGGGAGTGAAGGCGAGGCCGAGCAGGCCCAGCTCACCGCCATCGCTCATGACCTTGCTGGTTATGTCGAGGAAGGGGGTGGGCAGGACGGTGCCGCCCTTGATCACCCGGATCGCGCCGCCTTTCTCCACGATGAAGAGCCGGTCGTCGCCCATTGGTGAGGTCAGGTAGAGCGGGAAGTCGAGTCCGGAGGCGACCTGTTGAAGTCCCACAGTCACCGGACCGGGCGGACCGGGGGGACCGGGCGGGCCGGCCGGAGCAGCGACGACCGTGATCGTGAGGCTACCGCTGACGCCTTCGCTGACGGCGCGGATCTCGGCCTGACCCGGTTTGAGGCCGGTCAGGAGACCGGTGGGGGACACTGAGGCAACGGCGGTATCGGCGGTGGCCCACTCGACGGTGCGGTCCTCGAGCACGTTCCCGGCCGCGTCCTTCGCTGTCGCCGAGAGCTGCACCGTCTGCCCGGAATCGATGGTGGTCTTGGGGGCGGTGACGGTGACCGTGGCGACCACCACGGGCTCCTGGATATCTCCACCGCCGCCGCCTGGGCGATCCGAAAAACAGGCGGCAACAACCAGCACGTGGCAGAGGGCGAGCACGGTCGAACGCCGGCGCAGCGGGGGTCTCGGCACAGCGCCTCCCCTTGATCAGACGACAGCAGGACGGCCTGTCATCTGGATAATGGCGGAGGTTCCGGAGGGGCGGAAGAGGCGTATGGCTCAAACCAGACGCCGAAAAGGAGTGAAAATGCGACACGATTCCGGGGAATCGTGTCGCAAGTGCAACCCGCTGCAGCTCCGCGAGGGTCGAGCGTGCGCTACCGGACGACGATCCTCCCTGACATCATCGTGCCGTGAACCGCACAATCGTACTGGTAGGTACCCGCCGTGGTGAACGTGACCTGATACTTCTTGCCGTCGCCGCTCTGGACGGCACTGCTGGCAAAGCTGGGCGAGCCCAGCGACTCGATGCTGTGGGGGACGGCACCCGAGCTGGTCCAAGTCCAGGTGACGGTGCCGCCCACGGCGATGGTGTCCACGGCCGAGTTGGCGGAGCCGTTGTGGCCACTCTTGAAGAAGATGTTGCCGACGATGACGGCAGCCGTGGCCGGTGCCGCGCCGCCACCGGTGCTGCCCCCGGTGCTGCCGCCGGTGCTACCGCCGGTGCTACCGCCGGTCGAGCCGCCTGTCGCCCCCCCAGTGGAGCCCCCTCCGCTGTTCCCCCCCGTCGACCCACCGCCCATGCTGCCCCCGCCGCCATATCCACCGCTCCCCGACCCGCCGGCAGATGGGCCGGTGGGTGAGTAACTCCCGCAAGCCACGAGTACTGCCAGCGTGGCCGCCGCCAGAAAACGCCTGATCATAAGATCCCCCCGCCCCTGAATGTGATCTTGCCTGAGATTCGTAGGGCAAGTTTACGAGGGGGACCATGGAGGAAATATCGGCTGGAAGCTCAGGAGGATGTCGGTGTTTGGACTACAGTGCACGCACGCCCGGCTTCGCCGTGACCGACGCGAACGCCGCGCTCAGCTCGTCCATGGACTGGTAGCGCCCCGCGGGGTCGAGCGCCAGCAGCCGGTCGATTACGGTCTCCAGGTTCGCGGGGAGCTCGGGCTGCAGCGCGCGGAGGCGCAGCGGCTGGTTCTTGAGCCGGGCGAGGGTGACCTCCTGCGGGCCCTTGCCCTCGAACGGCACGCGGCCGGTGAACATCTCGAAGGCGAGCACCCCGAGCGCATACAGGTCGCTGCGCCAGTCGAGCGGCTTCCCGAGGATCTGCTCCGGGCTCATGAACTCCGGCGTGCCGATGGCGATGCCGCTCCGCGTGAGCTTGGTCAGCCCCGGCTCGTCGCGCAGGACCTTGGCCAGGCCGAAATCCAGCAGGACGGCCCGCACACCTCCCGCGGCCCGGTGGTCGGGCACCAGCATGACGTTCTCGGGCTTGAGATCGCGGTGGAGGATTTCCAGCCCGTGCGCGTGCGCGAGGCCCTGGCAGATCTGCAACAGCAGCGGGATCCCATCGCCCACCGACAGCGGACCCTGGCGCATATAGCGCAAGGCCAGCGGCTCACCCGCGAGGTACGGCATCACCAGGTAGATGGGCAGGTCAGGCGCCTCGCCCACGTCGAGGATGGGGCAGACGTTCGGGTGGTCGAGCCGCATCGCGATGGCCGCTTCGCGCCGCAGCCGCTTCACTGACTCCGCGTCGCTCATCAGCTGGGGCAGCAGGACCTTGACGGCGACCTCGCGGTCGTTTCGGAGGTCACGCGCGAGATAGACGTGCGCCATCCCGCCTTCGCCGAGCCGTCGCTCGACCCGGTAGTACGCGTCGAGCGTCTCGCCGGTGAGATCCAGGTGCAGCGGGCCACCCGGCGCGGTGGCCAGCTCGACGGCCCGATCCCGCGCGGTTGTGGTTGGGTCGCTCATCTCAACTCTTGGCTGGGGCCCCGAGAACGTAATCGCCCTTGATGTCCCAGCTCGCTGTCCCGTCCGGCCGGAACGTGCCCTTACAGGTGCCCTTCCCCTTGATGTCTTTGAGCTTACCGGTCCCACCGGTGAACTTCCAGGTGCACTCGCCGCTGGTGGGCTGGCCGCCCGTGAGCTTGCTCTCGCCCTTGAAGTGGACGAAATACTTGTCGCCGTTGGCCACGGTGCCGACGCCATAGCCTCGATCATTGGAGGCGTCGCCCGTCGCGTCCGACGAGATCGTCTCCTGCTCGTCCTTCAGGCGCTCCCCACCCAGCGTGCCCTCGGTCCAGGTACACTTGATCGAGGCGAGCGCCAGGGCGTGATGCGGGCCATCGGCAATGGGCACGGCGTAATTCTGGTCGGGCTTGGCGCACGTGATCTTGCCGGCGAAGGCGGTGGACGTTTGAGCCCCGCCGGTCGTGGCCAGCGCGACGAGCGCGCAGGCAGATAGTACCGTCGTTTTCATGGATGCCTCCGGGTGAGTCGAGCAATCTACTCACAAGATCAACGCGTGCTCCGCGACAATCAATACGCCACGCCGAAGCGCCGACCGATGTGTTGCGGGCGCTCAAGTTCATCGAGCACCGCCGCGGCGTAGTCCTCGAAGGTGATGAAGCTCTTCCCCGACGAGTCGACCAGGAGCTGGTCGCCGGTAGTGCGGTACTTGCCGGTGCGCTGGCCCGGGCCGATCTCCGCGGCGGGGCTCAGGTAGGTCCAGTCGAGTCCCGCCGCTTCGTTGCGCCACACCGCCAGCGCCTCGCGTCCCTCGCGCGCTTCGGCTTTGTAGATCTCCGGGAAGTCGGGCTGGTCGGCGAGTGCCTTGCCGGGGGCGACTTCGAGGCTGCTGGCGCCGCCCACGTAGAGCACTCGCTTAATGCCGGCCGAGCGGAGACCCGCGATGAGGGCGCGGGCGTTGGCGGCGAGTGACGGTGCGGCGAGCCCCCGTGGGTTCGGGCGCGGGGAGATGGCGCTCACCACCGCGTCGGCGCCCTTCACAAGCCGGGCGACGTCGGCGGCGCTGGTGGCATCGCCTTTCACGAGGCGCACGCTCGGGTCGGGGGGCTCAACGGCTTTGGGGTCGCGGACCACGCCAACGACCTCGTGGCCGCGGCGCAGGGCTTCTTTGGCGATGCGCTGGCCCATGTTCCCGGTAGCACCGAAGATGACGATCTTCATGACCTCACACTCCTCGCTTGCTATGAAAATATCACTCGGAGCGCGTCTCCGCCTTCGGTCCGCCCTCCCCTCTCTTGACGATCAGGGCGTTGCGTCTTAGCGTCGGCTCGCGCGGTTCGACAACTGCGCGTGTCACTCATCACCCTCCCCAGCACCGTCTCTCCGACGAGGTCGTCCATGTCACGCCTCTTGATCCCGGTTCTCGTGCTCCTTTGCATGCACGGGCCAAGGTGACCGTGAACGCGAAGGGGGTTGTCGTCTGGCTGACTCTCGCCGGCGCGGTTGGCGGCCTCGTGATATTCGGCGTGACGGTGTTCCTGACTCTGTACGGCGGCCTCTGGCGAATGGAGGCGGATGCGACCCCGTCGTGGATCGAGTCGCGCATCGCCAAGATGGCGTTGAACGCGTCTCTGGCGCGGCGGGCGCCTCACCTCGCCAACCCGTTTCCTCCGTCTGATAGCAATCTCGCCGCAGGGATGCGGATCTACCGGAACAATTGCGCGGGGTGTCACGGCGGAGCCAACAGGAAACCGGCGCCATTCGGTCTTGGCTTCTATCCTCCCGCGCCGCAGCTCGTCCTGCATCCGACGCGCCGGGAGGAGGACCAGGTCTTCTACCTCGTTCGCAACGGCATCCGGCGGACGGGCATGACGGCCTGGAGCAAGATCATGAGCGACGACGATGTCTGGAGGGTCGTTGGGTTCGTGAGTCGGATCGATTCGCTGCCAGGTCCGATCGATTCGGCATGGCGCGCTCCGCCGGCTGGGAAGCCGTGAAAGTGCGCTACGCGGTCCCCTCCACCAGCTTCCGGAACCGCGGATTGTTCCGCAGCGGATCGAAGGTCGGATCGATGCGGAGCCAACCGGGCGAGAGATAGTACGGCGTCTTGAGCATCGACTCGAGATGGTCCAGCGCCTTCTCGGGCTCGCCCACCAGCAGATAGGTCCGTACGAGCTGGAGCTGGTAGTAGGGACCGTTAGACTGATCCCGGCTCACGGGCACCATCTGCACCGCTCGTAGGCCTTCCCGCACCGCCTCGGCCTTCCGTCCGAGATAGCCCAGCGCCACTCCGAGCAGCGCATGGCGCGTGGGGTCCTTGGGCGCGGCCCGGCTCTGCTCCTCGAAAGCGATCCGCGCCGAGTCGGCGTAGATGGCCGCCTGTACCCGATCGCCCCGCAAGTAATAGAGCTGGGCGCGGACGATTCCCCAGTTCCCCCGGTCGTCGTCGAACGCGCTCGGCGGCAACTGGAGCGTCTGCCGTTGGGCGTCGTCCTCCAACACCCAGTAGAGGTCCTGATAGGTCGCGAGGTAGGCGTAGAACGCCCCGGGATCGATGTGCCGCACCGCCGCCCGAATGACCGCGCGGGCACTGTCCAGATCTCCCCGGCCCAGCTGGTTTATCACCTTCTGCCAGGGTGTCCGAGGATTGGTGGGAGCCAGCGCGAGCCCGCGGTCCGCGGCCGAATCGGCCGTGGCGTAGTGCCGGAGCATCGTATGCAGGTCGGCCAGTTGGCTGGTGATGTTGACCGACCGCGGATCCAGCACCGCGGCGTGCGCGAGGCGGGCCGCCGCGCTATCCCAGCGGCCGATACCTGGTTCGATCGCGGCGAGGCCCACGAGCAGCGCGACGTTGTCGGGGGCGAGCCGAATGCCCTCCTGATACTCCGCGAGTGCGCGAGCCAAATCGAGCGGGATGGTGCCGTAGTAGGCCCCGAAGGCCCGGTAGACCAGGGGCTCCTTCGGCTTGAGCCGCTGCGCGCGCTCTGCCGCGACCCGCGCCTGCTCCCCCAGCGCTGGGTCTGGGACACCGTTGTTATACAGGCGTGACCGTGCGTGGGACAGCCGCGCCCAGGCCACCGCAAAGGTGGAATCGAGGGCCACCGCCTGCTCGTAGTAGCCGATCGCCCGGCGCAGATTCAGCGGATCCACCACGCTCATGCCTTGCGATACCGCCTCGCCCTTCAGGAACTCGTCGTACGCGGCGAGGTTCTCGGTCGGCTTGGCCGTGAGCTGGCGCTGGGTGCTGTCGGCCAGGGCGACGCCAAGGGCGTCGGCCACCTTGGTAGCGATGTCGGCCTGCACCTGGAAGACGTCAGTAAGCGAGGCGTCGAACTGCTGACCCCAGCGGGAGCGGGCCGCCTGGCCGGGCCGCGCGTCCACCAGCTCCGGCGTCACCCGAACTCGGCTGGTGCCGCCGGCCTTCTCCCATCGCACCGTGCCGGTCAGCAGGTAGTCGGCGCCGAGCTCGTGGGCGATCTCGGTCGCCCGCTTGGCCGTGTGACGGTACTCGAGCGAGCTGCCCCGGGCGATCACCTCGAGCCCCGCGACCTGGCCAAGCTTGGTGCGCACCTCGTCGCTCACGCCGTCGGCGAAGTAGGCGTCGGCGGAATCGCCCAGATTGTCAAAGGGGAGCACCGCAACCACGCGGGTGCCGCCGGGCGATTCGTGCCCGGCCGCGCTCCGCCGCCAGGCGAACAGCAGGCCGCCGCCGATCAGGAGACCGGCGGTGAGGGCGACGGCCGCAACCGGGACGGGCCGGCGGCGGGGCACTTGTGCCGCCATGGGCCGCGGGGCCTCGGCGACGGGCGAAGGGATCGTGGTAGCGGCCGTCGCGCCGGACGAGGTGACGTGCAGCGCCTGCGCAAACTGGCCCACGGTTGCGAACCGGTCCGCCGCCACCGGCGCGAGGGCCTTCCGGATCGCCTCATCCACCGCCGGCGGCACCGTCGGCCGAACCGCCCGCACGCTCGGCGGCGGCTCGGTCAGCCGCTTGGCCGCGATCGCCTGGGCGGTGGGACCGGTGAACGGCGCCTCCCCCGCCAGCATCTCGTACAACACCGACCCCAGCGAATACAGATCGGTGCGGGGATCGAGCGAGCGATCGCCCGCCGCCTGCTCCGGGCTCATGTACGCCGGCGTCCCCACCGCGAAGCCAGTCTGCGTGAGCCCATCGTTTCCGCCGAGCGCGCGGGCGATGCCGAAATCCGCGACGAGCGTGCTCCCGTCCTGAGTGAGCAGGATGTTCTCGGGCTTGATGTCGCGGTGGACCACGCCGTGGTGGTGGGCGTAGTCGAGCGCGCGGGCGGCCTCGGTCGCGATCCGGAGTGCGTCGTCAACGGGAAGCTGGCGCTCGCGGCGGAGCCGGTCACGCAGCGACTCGCCCTCGACGAACGGCATGGTGAACCAGAGCTGGCCGGCTGTTTCCCCCGAGTCGTGCACCGTCAGGATGTGGGGATGCTGGAGCCGGGCGGCGAGTCGAATCTCGCGTTGGAACCGCTCAGGGCCGAGCGTGGCGGCGAGCTCGGGGAGGAGGATTTTCAGAGCAACCGGGCGGTCATGTCGGAGGTCTTGGGCCAGGTAGACCACGGCCATGCCGCCCCGCCCGAGCTCGCGCTCGATGACGTAGCGGTCGGCGAGTGCGTCGCGCAGGCCGTCCGGCGCGCCCATGCGGATCCCGTGGTTCGAGGAACGAACTGCCTGGTGTCGGGCCTGGAGGTAGGGATAAGTAAACCCGCGGAGACGCCGGGCGCCAGCGACGGGGCCGGCCCGGGGGGCCATCTGCCGGTCGGCGGAAACCCGGTAACATTAGAAGGACCCGAACGGCCCTGCCGGAACGGAGAGAACCATGCCGAGCGATCAGCACCGCGAGACCATGCGGCCGGGGGTGCGCATCCTGGTGAACCTGTTGGGCGATAAGTGGACCGTGCCGGTCATCGACCTGCTCTCGCCCGGGCCGCGCCGCCACGCCGAGCTCAAGCGGGGGTTGCCGGGCGTGTCGCAGCGCATGCTGACCCGCACGCTGCGCCGGCTCGAAGCGCGCGGGCTGCTCACCCGTCGAGTGTATCGCACGGTGCCGCCCGGCGTGGAATACGCGTTGACGCCGTTGGGTCGGAGTCTCACCAAGCCGCTCCAAACTCTCTGCCATTGGACCGAGCGCCATGCGGACGACCTGGACGGGACGACGGTCCGCGTCTGATCGCTCGCCCGACGGCACACAGGTGTTCCTTCTTGCTGGTCGAATGGGCTGTGTCTAGCCTAGGCAGATGTCACAGCAACTCCTCGTCGGCCTGGTAGTCAGCGCCACGGCGCTCGTGGTGATCGCCCTCTTCGCCATCATGTGGCGGGAACGGACATCGCCACGCTCGGCGTGGATCGCCATCCTGAGCGGCCTGGTACTGGCTGCGTGGGCGATCGCCGCCGGCGTTCTCGCGTCCTCCGGCTTCTACCAGCCTCCCGACACCCGGACTCCACCGCCGGTCGGGATCCAGCTGGTCGCGGCGCTGGCGGTGATGGGGGCGTGCCTCTGGCTCTCCCCGACGCTGCGCGGCCTGCTCAGAGACCAGAAGAACCTGATCCGGCTCAACGTCTGGCGGCTGGTAGGCGCGCTCTTCCTGGCTCTCATGTTCACCGGACAGCTTCCGCCCCTCTGGGCGATCCCCGCCGGCACCGGCGACGTCCTGATCGGCGCCGCCGCCTTCTGGGTCGCCGCGCGGCTCGATGCACCCGGCGGCCGGCGCCGCGCCGTGATCTTCAATCTGCTCGGGCTGCTGGACCTGGTCGTGGCCATCGGCCTGGGTATGATGACCACTCCGGGTCCGGTGCAGGTCTTCCACACGACTCCGAGCCCGGAGCTGCTGACGAGCTTTCCCCTCGGCCTGGTACCCGCATTCCTGGTTCCCCTTGCCTTCATGGTGCACTTCGTCTCCCTGTGGCAGCTGAGAGGGCATACAAGATGACGGCTCACGATCGACCCCAGAGCGCGGTGACGCGGACGGCATTAGTGACGGGCGCGACCGGCGGAATCGGGCTCGAGCTGGCGCGGCTCCTGGCCGCGGATGGTTTTCATCTGATTCTGGTGGGCCGCCGGCGGGACCTGCTGGATCGGATTGCGGCCGAGCTCGGCGAGGCACATCGGATCCGGGTTCAGGTCGAGTCCCGGGATCTCTCGACGTCCGGCGCCGCATCGAAGCTCTGGAGCGATCTGGCCTCGACGGGGGTCAGCATCGACGTGCTGGTCAACAACGCGGGTGTGGGACTCTACGGCGCACTCGAGGAGCAGGATCCGGCCGAGCTGGATCGGATGGTGCAACTGAACGTGGCGGCGCTCACCACCCTCACCCGCCTGGCGCTGCCGGGCATGCGCGAGCGCCGCTGGGGACGCATTCTCAACCTCGCGTCGGTGGTGGGGTTTCAGCCGGGCGCCCCGTATATGACGGCGTACTATGCCAGCAAGGCGTACGTCCTCTCGTTCTCGAGGGGTCTGGCGCTGGAGCTGCGGGGCAGCGGTGTCAGCGTGACGGCTCTCTCCCCCGGGCCCACCGAGACCGAGTTCGACGATCGGGCAAGAGCCGGTACGGACGTGCTCTTCAAGCGGCTCCCGAAACTCTCGGCCGCCGCCGTGGCCCGGGCCGGCTATGCCGGGATGCTGCGGGGCTCCATGGTGGTCATCCCCGGTCTCATGAGCAAGCTGTTGTCCTTCGCTGGCGAGCTGCCGCCGCGGCGCATCGCCCTGGAGGTGAATCGGGTATTGTGGACCCGGAGGTCCTAGCGCGGCCAGAGCTTCGCGAGCGCCACGAGATAGAGGTTCAGCCAGTACACATCGACACCGAAGAGGAGCCATCTGGGCGGGATCGAGCCGGTCGCCCGAATCACGGCGGCGATGGCGAAGAGCACGAGGTTGAGCAGGAAGAGCCGGCCGAAGGCTCGGTCGCCTTCGGCCGCGAATCGCTCGGGGAGCTCTGGGAAGTGGTGGTGCCGTTTCCGAGCTCTCCGCGCGGGTTGGTCCCCCAGCACCAGGCGGTTCCGGCCGAGGTCAGGCCGCAGGTGAACTGGAGTCCCCCGGCCAGGCGCTCGAACACGGTACCGGCGACGACCGACGGCGTAAGCCGATCCGTCGTGGTGCCGTCGCCGAGCTGTCCGGCTGTATTGTCGCCCCAGCACCCCATCCCCGTGGTGGTAGCGGCGCAGGTGTGGGAGTCTGGCCCATCGAGACCGCTCGCGGCGATGGCGGTATATCGGAACCCGCCGGCCACGGCTACCGGCGTCGCCGACGCGGTCGTCGTGCCGGTACCGAGCTCGCCCTCGTCATTCTTGCCCCAGCAGTACGCCGCGCCGTCGCTTGCGAGCGCGCAGGTGTGGAGCGCCTCGGCGGAGAGCGCCCGGAACAGCCGGCCACCCGCGACCCTCGTCGGCCTGTTCGACCCCAAGGGTGTCAGATTGCCGAGCTCTCCCTCGGTGTTGTCTCCCCAACACCAGGCGACGCCGTCGGTGCCCAGACCGCAGGTGTGGATCCAGCCCGCCGTGAGGAGCGAGAAGGTGAGCGGCGAGCCGCCGGTCGGGGCGGCCACGGGCACGGGCACGTGCTGTTCGACCTCCGTGGTGCCGTCGCCGAGCGCGCTGCGGCCGTTGTTGCCCCAGCACCAGGCGTGTCCGGCGGTGTCGAGCCCGCAGGTGTGCGTGGCGCCGGCGGTCAGGCTGACAAAGACCACCCCGCCGCTCACCGGCACGGGCGAGGTCCGGGCGGTGGTCGTGCCGTCGCCCAGCCGGCCCTGGTCGTTGACTCCCCAGCAGTAGGCTGCCCCGGCCGCGTCTAGGGCGCAGCGGTGGTAAAGCCCTCCCGCCACGTCGAGCCCTGGGTCGTCACGGTCAGGGTCCCCGGAGTAGCCTGCGGGATGGCGAACTGGAGCGTGGCAGGGGAGACGGCGAGGGGCGTGGGAGCCGGCTTGAGGCTCGGCTCCTCGGGCGACTCGGTGGAACAGGCGAGCGCCGCGGCGGCGGCCACGGCGGAGAGCAGCCGTGAGGGAGTGACGCTTCGAGAGGCGGACATCGTGAGGCCCTGGGTGGAATGATCAAATCAGAGCGGCCATACGACGCGGACGAAACCATCCGCGGAAATCGGCCGTCTGACTTTGGAGCGCGGGTGAACTCGCCCGCGACACAACCTGAAAGGATCAGCGCATGTTCGGCAAACTTCTGGCTCCCGTAGGAGTTACCTGCCTGTTACTCAATGCCGCCGCTGGCCTCACGACAGCGGCCGCGCAGACCGCCCAGCAGCATGCGGCGCTGGCGGCGGACAGCGCCTTCATTCAGATGGCGGGCAGCCTTGGCCTGCTGCAGGTGAAGCTGGGGAAGCTGGCGCAGGAGAAGGGCTCCAGCGAAGTCGTTCGGGATTTCGGCAAGCGGATGGTGGCCGACTATTCGAAGGCGAACGAGGAGCTCGCGGCGGGAGCGAAACAGGCTGCCTATCCCAGGCCCGTCCTGCTGATACAGCATCAGCAGATCTACAACCGTTTGTCCGGCGTGAAGCGGTCTGCCTTCGACAAGAGCTATATGGCCGAGATGATGAGCCAGCATGATGGAGCGGCCCGTCTGTTCCAGGACGAGGCCAAGGATGGGCGGGTGCAGTCGCTGAAGCAGCTCGCCTCGAGCCTGCTGCCGGTCGTGGAGCAACACGAGGCCCTGTCCACCGAGACGGCGCGCTCCGTCGGCGCGGACGTCACCGCGACGGCCTCGCAGGCGCGGCGCGAGTCATAGCGAGCCGAAAGGCCACGACGTAGTCCCCCTGCTTGCTGCCGAGCTTGCCGTGACCGCCGGCGGCGATCACGACGTACTGCGTGCCGTGGATCGCGTAGCTCATCGGCGTCGCCTGGCCGCTGGCGGGAAGCGGGTGGCTCCAGAGCTCCTTCCCGGTCTCCGAGTCGAAGGCCCTGAGGACGGGGTCGATGGCGGCGGCGGTAAACATCAGACCGCCCGCCGTCACCATCGGCCCGCCGAGGTTGATCGAGCCGGTCGTCTTCCCCGGCACCATGGTGCCGAGCGGGGTCTCCCAGCGCGTCTTCCCGGTGAAGAGATCCACGGCCGCAGTGGTGCCCCAGGGCGGCGCATTGCAGGGCGTGCGACTGGGGGAGAAGAGAAACGTGCGGTAGATGCCGTAGGGCGCCGGCTCCTGGTCGCCGAACTCGCCGAAAAGGCGGTTGTCCTGGTCTTTCATCGTCTCGGCGTGGTACTCGGCGCGCGGGATCATCCGCACCCAGGCGACCAGGCGGTTGGTGTTCGCGACCATCAGGTGGCGCTCGGGATCGTATGCGGCGCCGCCCCAGTTGACGCCGCCGACGTTGCCGGGCACCACGACCGTGCCCTTGAGGCTCGGCGGGGTGAAGATCCCTTCCGATCGTGAACGCCGGATCTTGTCGGCGCACCAGGCGGAGTCCGCGGGTGTCGGTCCCCAGGCGTCATCAGGTCCGAACCTCTCCGGCACCAGCGAGATGGTGGAGAACGGCTGGGTGGGCGAGGCCTGCTCGCCCGGCACATCGGTCGCTGGCACCGCTCGCTCTTCGATCGGCAGGAGCGGCTTGCCGGTGAGCCGGTTCAGCACGAACACGTGCCCCATCTTGGTGTTGATGACGACCGCGGGCGTGCCGTCCTTCCAGGTGAACAGCGTGGGCTGGGCGGCCACGTCGTAGTCCCACAGATCGTGGTGGACCACCTGGAAGCCCCACACCAGCTTGCCGGTGGAGGCGCGCAGCGCGACGACGCTGTTGGCCCAGCGGTCATCGCCTTTTCGGAGACCGCCGTAGTAGTCGGGCGCCGGGCTGCTGGTCGGGACGAACACCAGGTCGTGCGCTTCATCTATGGAAAGGGTGGACCAGGCGTTGCCGGCGCCGGTGGGCGGTTTGGTGCCGGCGGCCCAGGGGATCGGGTCCCAGGTCCAGCGCAGCCGTCCGGTGCGGGCGTCGAAGGCGCGGACGATACCGCGGCCGGTGCTCACCTTCCAGTTGTCCGCGATGGAGGAGCCGGTGATGACGAGATCGCGGTACACGGCGGGGGCGGAGGTCACCTGGTAGCCGCCGGTCCAGTCGGACGGGGGATCGGCCCCACGGGTGAGATCGACTGTGCCCCGAGTGCCGAAGCCGGCACAGGGACGGCCGGTCTCACCGTCGAGGGCGATGAGGCGGCCGTCCAGTGTGCCGATGAAGATTCGGAGCCGGCAGGGATGGCCCCGGCCAGCCTTCGGATCGGTCCAGGCGGCCGCGCCTCGGGAGGTGACCTCGGAGTAGTTCCGATCGAGGTTCACGCGCGGATCGTATTCCCATAGCCTCACCCCGGTGGTGGGCTCGAGCGCGATGACGTGGTTGTAGGGCGTGGTCAGCAGCAGCTTCCCCTCGGCCAGGATGGGGGTGGACTCGAAGGCCGCCTTACGGATCAGGTCGGTCTTGGCGTCGAGGGCGCCGGTGCGGTAGGTCCAGGCCGGCTCCAGCCGGGAAATGTTGGCGCGGGTGATCTGGGTGGCAGGGGAATAGCGCGTGCCGGCGGGGTCGGCGCCGTAGTTGGACCAGATCGCGTCGCGGAGCTGGGGGCGGAGAGGATGCGCGCGGGACTGAGCGAGGGCGGGGCGTGCGAGACCAACGACCAGGGTTGCCAGCGTGGCAAGGCGAACGTAATGGCGGCGGTGCATTGTCCTCAGAGACCAATGGCCAGGAGTAGAACCTTACCGAGGACGGGTAGGAGCAGGGGCACCACGTAGGCGGTGGCGAACTTGCGCAGTGTCTGGGCGTCGAACGGCCAGACTGGCAGCTCATCGATGACGGCACCAAGCTTCCTCAGCCGGTCGATGGCGGCCTCGTCCGTCGAGGTAATCTCGCCGGTTGTGATCCTTCCCCTGAGTCGCTCGAATTCCTTCCGCAGGAGACCAGCAACCTGGCTGGTCCATTCCGCCTTCGCCTGCAGCATTCCGTCCCTGAACGGCAGGAGTGGCGCCATGAATACCAAAGGACCTAGGGTAAGGTAGGCCAACGACGCCAGGAGGAGCACCAGTTGCACGGACTGGTCTCGGTCTTGGCTGAAGACCCACACCAGAATGAGGAGAACAATATTGAGACCGAGGATGGTCAGGGTGTATTGATTGCGAAGGCCGAGTCGGCCGACCGGGCGAAGGCCGCCGCACTTGTCGGGGTGAAAGGGGAGAAGCCGGAGGGGGGCCACAGCAACCAAAGCTCGGAGGAAGCTCGAGATGGTCACGCACCGCCAAACGTAGATGATGACCATAGCGTAGAGCAGGCTTATACCAAATGCGTACGAGTAGCTCACTAATCCAACGCCGGAAACGGGCACAATCCACGTCTTGCCGGCAGTCCCCCTGTATGCGAGAAGCGTAGCCAAACCCAGGCAGAGGCCGGCAGTGATGCCTGCCAGTTGACTGACGATATTCGCCTTGCGGAACTTGCGCTCCCAGCTCTCAGTGAGCGTTTTCGCATCCCCGTCGGCAACGTCAACTATACCATCGCGCTGGATTTGTCTTAACGAGGCTGCAAGAACAAGCTCGTCGGAAAGGAACAGCACGAAGAGTGTGGGAAGGGAGATCAAGAGTCCGTAGGCAAGCCCCCAGTCATGAAGCAATGTTAACCGTGCAGCATGGTTGGCCCGCCAGAGAGGAACTCCTGAGATCACGGCTGCGAAGAGCACGGGCAGATAGGCGGCAGCGGCCAACACCACGTATGCGACAACCAGGGAAGTCTGACCGGAGCCACGGACACGGTAACCCACCAGCCAGTGGAGGAAGGAGCCGGTCTTGGTATCCGGACACAACGACGGGCCTGACTGGGGCGACATTGGCTACAGAACCTACCCGACGTTCGAGTCCGGACAAGAGCCAGCTCACCGCGCCCCGTCCGCGAGTTTGGCGACGAAGCCCCACCCGCCGCCCAGCTCGCTCAGCGCCAGCACCAGCTCGTTGGGCCCCTTCCGGAGCGGAAGGTACAGCGCGTCGTCGTCCGCGCTCACGATGCCCAGAAACCCCGGGTCGCGAAAGCCCTGGGCGCTGCGGCCGCGGTAGAGAATGCGGCCGTTGAGGAACACGCTGACCTCGTCGCTGTAGCCGAGGTACAGCTTCCGCACCTCGTCCCGCTCGGCCGGAATGGAGGTCCGCGCGTAGATCAGCTTGGTGCCGGGCTGGGGCGTGAGCCGGGTGGACCAGTCGGTCTGGAAGGTGACGTGCGGGTGGGGCGCCATGCGATAGCGGTAGATGGCGACGATGCCCGGCGGTTCGGCCTCCACCTCCTGCCACCGGATCGCCGCCCGATCCGTCGCGGAGAGCGGACGCTCGGGATCGCGCTGGAGCGCGTCGTAGGTGGGCGAGAGACTCCAGCGCACCAGCGTGCCGGGAGGCATCGGCGGCAGGTGCCGTTCCCAGGACGCGTCGGGCGTGGAACGGATCTCGACGTTGGAGAAGCAGGTGGCGCCGATCAGATCGGCGAGGGCCACCTCGCCCCGCTCGCGGCCGCTCTTGAGGTCGGACATATCGAGCGCGGGCTTGGTCGTGTCCTGCACGTAGAGCCGGGCCGCGGCGCCGGCGATCGCGAGCCGGACATGGAACCAGGTGTCCCGCGGGATGTCCACCGCGCCGGTGAACCCGGGCCCGCTGTAGAGCTGCCAGTTGAGCCCGGTGTTGAGCACCGGCGTGTACTGCATGGCGTCGGGCAGGCCGGACTTGTGCTGCCGCAGGTAGACGAACTCCCCACTCACGCTGTCAGTCCGGAACTGGATCCCGAAGAAGCCGCGGGTGGCGGGGGTCGCGACATCCAGGTCGATCACGCCGTCCCGGAGCTCGAGGTCCTTGATCGTCGCCGCGCCGCCGTCGAGCATGACGCATCGGCGGCCCAAGTACTCGGCGACGCCCGCGCGGCCCTCGAAGGTCCAGCGCGAGGAGTCGGGGGGCACCGCGAGGGACCCTGCCGACTGAGCGGCGGCGGCCAGCGGCGCGAGGAGGGTTCCGGCGATGAACAGCCGCGTGAGGCGGTGCGGACGAGCGCGAACCGACGGGGACGCGATGGCGCCGGGCACGGAAGCTCCTGAGAGTGGGAACTCCAGGCCCTACGCCGGGCGAGGGAGCGGGGTTTCGGGCAGCACCATGGCCGCGCTTGTAAAGCACTGCCGAAGCCGGTAATGTCACGTTATCTCACTCCGACAAGAACCACGCGACAGCCAGGTCGCACCCCCTTCGAGCACGGTCAATCCGGCTCAGACCGAGAAGTCATATGCCCTCCCAGAGTGGCGTTGCAACCTCCGACACCCTGCCTCCCGCGGTCCGCGTGCACGTCGTCGGCGCAGGCCCCGTGGGTCTCATGGTGGCGGCCCTGTTCCAATCGATTGAGGGGTTCTCCGTCCACCTCTATGAAAAGCGACCCGAGTACACCCGGACCCGGATGGTTCAGGTCGCCTCGTACCTGGTGGCCGATTCGGTCGCGAGCTACTGCACCGATTACATCGATAGCGGGAGTGTCGCGGCCATCTTCGATGCCGTGGAGCTCCAGGAGAGCCTCGCGTTTCGGCAGTCCATCGCGCCGGACTTGATGGGGCTGCTCCGCGGCTGGGTAGTTGGATTCTGCCCGCTCAAGGCCATCGAGCGCTCCCTCAGCGATCTGATCGATGCGCGCCGGTCAAATCCGGTGCAGCGCACCGCGGGCGCCGTCACGCCCCAGGACGCGATGGCGATGCTCCAGCCAGGCGACGTCCTGGTCGACTGCACGGGGACCAACTCGCTGCTGCGGGATCAGCTGGTGCCCGGCGCCGCAGCCGGGGATCGCGACGCGAATACGTTCAGGATACGGCTCGAGCACGCACTCGTGGTCACCTTCCTGTACGGCCGCGCCTACGACTGCAACGAGTACTGCAAGTACTACAAGAACATCGACAGCCCGTACTACAAGTTCATTCCGGCGGTCAACCGCACGTTCTACGACGGCAGCATCAGCCACGTGACGGGCGTCGTCAACATCTCCGCCGACGAGTTCGAGCATATGCCCTCACGCTTCGACGGCCAGTGGCTGCGCACCAACTTCCCCCATGTCGCCCAGTCGATGGACCGCTTCATCAGCAAGGTCGACCGGGAGACCGGCGGCGAGATGGTCGGCGACCTGGAGATCGTCCGGATCCCGTTGGACGTGTACCGGGCTCGCCATGCCACCAGCCGGCAGTGGCGCCGGGCGGTGACCGCCGACAACCCCTTCGCCCGTTCGCCGGTGTTCCTGGTCGGCGATTCGGCCCTGGGGTCGCCCTACTTTCAGTCGATTTCGCTGGGCTTCGAGTGCGCGATGTTCCTGGCGGGGCTGCTGGCGCAGCGCGACCTCCCGCTGCGCGACATCCTCGACCACTACGAGCTGCACGTCTACAAGCAATGGCTAAGGGTGTACATGCGCAGCAGGATGATCAAACACAACAAGGACGTGTTCGAGTCCGTGGGTGACAACTTCGCGGTCCTGGAGAAGCTACACATCTATTGAAGGGGCGGATGCCCGGGCGCTCAGCGAAGCGCGGGCCGCTCCTTGGTCTCCCAGGGTGCGGACTTTCCCCCATCCTTGGGCGGCTGGAGCGTCGCCTGGCCCGGCCTCCAATTGGCCGGGCACAACTCCCCGCACTGGAGGCCCGCGAGTACTCGCAGCACTTCCCCGGTGTTCCGGCCCACGCTCAAGTCGTTCACGCAGAGCCACCGAATCTTCCGCTCCGCGTCGAGCAGGTAGGTCGCCCGAAGCGGAACCTGTTCGATCGGATCTATAATGCCGAGCTCGCCGGCGACCTCCTTGCGATCGTCCGCCAGCATCGGGAACTGGATGTTGCGAAGGTCCGGGTTCTCCTTGCGCCACGCGAGATGGGCGACGTGGGTATCGCCACTGACGCCGAACACCCTCGCGCCGAGGGCGCGGAACTCCCGGAGCGCGCGGTTGAACTCGATGAGCTCGGTCGGGCAGACGAAGGTGAAGTCGAGGGGCCAGAAGAAGATCGCGACCCAGGTTCCCTCCAAGTCGTGCGCATTGATGACGCGGAATTCCGATCCCGGCTCGACCGAGACGCACGCCTGCATGGAGAACTCCGGGAACCGCTCGCCCAGGCCGAGTAGTCGGGCCATCATTACGCTCCTATCTGTGCGTCCATGGACACTGGAAAGATGGTCGTGCATCCCGCGTCCTGCCAGACCGCGGGAACCAGCGATGGGCCCCAGGTAGCGTGCCGGATAGCCGCCGGGCCATCGGGACCTGCACGGTGCATTAGGTGTTCTGAGGCGTCCTGTCCCAGTGACCTGCATCCCCGCGGTCTGCAACGTTCCCTTCTAAGGTTGAGCCCGGTACGCCGAGTCTTCGGCGGTCGAGCACCGGCGGAGGTGCGAGCTTTCTCCTGAAGGGGGCGCCATGCTGCAGCGACAAGACCCGGAATGGGTGATCTGGCCGATCGCGTGGAGTGCCGTCTGGGTCGGCGCGCTGACGGCGCTGGCCGTGGGCCTGCTGATCGGCCTGATCGGAGTCGCGCTCGGCGCCAACGAGGCGGCCCAGTATGTGGACTGGAAGAAGCTGCACCTGATCGGGCTCATCTTCTCGGTCGGCGGCGCCTTCTTCGGCTACGTGGCGGGCGGATGGGCGGCCGCGCGGATCGCGGGGCGGGTCCGCTCGGAGCCCGCCATTCTCCACGGCGCCATCGTCTGGCTGGTGACGATCCCGGTGCTGCTCCTGCTTGGCGCCCTTGGCAGTGCTGGCCACATCGGCGGCTGGTACGGCGGCCTCTCCGCGATCGCCGCGGGGGCGACCCCGCTCTCCGACGCGGACATGGCGGTCGCGGTCCGCAACAACGCGCTGGCCACGGCGGTTGCTCTCCTTATTGGCCTCATCGGCGCGGTGCTGGGCGGTTGGATGGCGTCCGGCGAGCCGATGACCTTCACCCACCACCGCACGCGCGATCGCGCGGCGGCCTGACCGACCGCTGAGGCGGAAAGGAGCCTACCGTGGCGCTCATTCTACTGTGGCTGCTCGGAGTGCCGGGCGTGATCATCCTGCTGCTGTTCCTGTTCGGGATCGGCCACTAGCTCGCCTTTGCACGCACCCGCTCAACGGCCGCCCTCGACCTCGACATAGATATCGATGGGCTCGAGGACGGTATGCCGAGATTTGGCCTTCTCCGTGTCGGGGTGGCTGAGCACCGCCTCGAGCTTCTGGAGATCGGCATTCTCCCAGGCCAGCGCGATCTTGTTCTCTTTCGGGTGACGATAGATGCGATACGCGCTACAGAACTGCTTGAAGATCTCCGCGCGCTCTTTTCCCCCCGCGAGCCAGGTATCCATGTTGCCCACCGCGTGCGTGGCGATCACTCTCGGCATTTGAAGCTCCTCTCATGAAGTCATTTGGATGGTACGACCATCAACATGCCCCGACGTTAACGACCGTCCCAGGAGTGGCTCGGTACGCCTCCACTCGTCTCCAGGAAGGTGGCGCGCTGGCGCAGACCTGGTAGAAGTCATAGTCCCCGATGGCGCGATCGCCAGCGGGATTCAGGGTGGTAGGCCCGGTCGCTCCGGTGTAGGTGCCGGCCTGGCGGAGCAATTCCGCCCGGTACTCCTCGATCGATCCCAGGCCGACCTCCGCGTAGGCGAGGGTCGCCACGTGCAGCGCGTCGTATGCGGCGAGCGTGAACGCGTCGGGCGAGAGACCGCTTCTGGCCTGGATGGCGCCGATCAGTTCGGCATCCTGCTGGAGCAGTTCATCGTCCAGACCGTACGTCGGCGCCCTGAACGCCGTCGACGCGGCAAACCCGGCGGCGGCGGGATCGGCCACCACCGCGGCGCTCTGCACCGTCCCGTCTCCGCCGTACCACTGGACCTGGGACAAGGTGGGATCCTGGCTCGCCTGCGCGAAGATCGCGGCGCTCTCCTCGAACGCGGCCAGGTAGACGGCCACGGTTGCGGCGCCGTTCTGGGCCACCGCATCGCCGACCTGCGATCGGATCGCCTCGAGCTGCGCGGAGAAATCGGTCGTCGCCGGCGGGTAGTGGGCGCCTGCGGTCACCGTGCCGCCCTGCTCCGGGAACAACCGCTCCACCGCATCGTGGAGACCCTGGTTGCCGGCGTCCTCGCGCCACAGCGGCACGACGGTCTGGATTCCATCTCCGCCGAGGAGCGCGACCATCGCCTGCCCTTCCTGGGAGTCGTCCGGCACCAGCCGGAACACGTTGTCATCCGCGATGGAAAGGGCGGACGCCGTGCTGCCCTGGCTCATGAGGACCACGCCGGCGCTATCGGCGAACGGCTTCAGCGCGCCGACCTCGGAGCTGGACTGGGGCCCGATGAAGATTCGCACACCCTCTCCCGCCAGCGCTCTGAGACGGTCCAGCGCGAGCGTCGGGTCGAGTCCGGTGTCCTCGACCCGCACGCTGACCCGGGTCGGCGAGCCTTGGCTGCTGAGCTGGGCGTTGAGGTCGTCGGCCGCGAGCTGGAGCGCGGCCTCGCTGGTCCGGCCGAGCGTCTGACCCGGGCCCGTCAGCGACAGCAGAGCTCCGACGACGAGCTGGTTGGAGCCGGCGCCTGGTCCCGAAGAGTCGTCACCGCATGCTGCCAGGCCCAGCGCCAACGCCAGAACGACCAGCCGCCTCATATGCCCTCCGTCCGGGGAAACCGATGCGCGCCTCGGCGCGTTTCTCAAGCGGTCGCTGGATGCGCCGCCCCGGCCGCTTCCACGATCAGCCGGGCCACGGCCTCGGGCTGCGACACGTAGACGGAATGGCTGGCGGCCGACTCGGCGACGGTGGCGCCGGCCCGCTCGGCCATCACCCGCTGGGCGGGAGGTGGGATCATCCGATCGTCCCGGGTCACGAGGTACCAACTCGGCTTCGTCTTCCACGCCGGCTGGGTGATGGCGCCCTGCAGGGCCTCTACCCCCCAGGGGAGTTGCGCATCCGCCATGAATGCGGCCAGCTCCGGCTCGACATCGGCGGCGAACGCGGCGGCGAACTTCTCCCGGTCCAGCAGCAAGAAGCCGTCGCGCGGCGGCAAGATGGGCGGGACCGGCGCGCCCGGCGGCGGATCGGCGATGAGCGAACCCACCGACTCCCCTGCGTCCGGCGCGAAGGCCGCGATGTACACCAGCGCGGCCACCTTGGGATCGGTGCCCGCCTCCGTAATGACTGCGCCGCCGTACGAGTGCCCCACGAGCACGGCCGGACCGTCCTGCGCCGCCAGGACGGCCCGGACGGCCCGGACGTCATCGGTCAGGGACGTCGTGGGGTGCTGGGTGATGGTGACGTTGTAGCCCTGCCGCCGGAGCGAGCGATAGACGCCCTCCCACCCCGATCCGTCCACGAACCCGCCGTGCACCAGCACGACATTCCGAATGTCTCCCGCCGTCTGCTCGAACATGGTGCGCCCCTTTCGCCTTCGTCTCTAGAGTTCGACCGTTTCGTCACGGCCCTACTTTACCTACCGGCGCCTGTGAACACAAATCCAGAGATCTCACATACTGCTGAGTTTGCTGAACTATGGATTTCCCTCTGGCACGCGCTCGACACAACAGTAAGCACGGCTGGGCAGACGGCTGGCTGGTGCAGTGGGCGGAGGCCATATTTGGCTCACCCCCAGTTCCCCTCGGGGATGGACCCGCATCCTCGACCCGGACCAAACCATGATCGTTCAGAAGAGTCCGCCCCTGTGCCTCAGTCGCAGGGCTCCCCAGACGCGGCACAGTGATCGACACCTCTAGGCTCATTGCGGGCCTCGCCGACCGCTACCACATCGAGCGGGAGCTGGGCCAGGGCGGTATGGCCACGGTGTACCTCGCCGAGGATCTGAAGCACCACCGCAAGGTGGCGCTCAAGGTCCTCCGCCCCGAGCTCGCGGTTACCATGGGCCCCGAGCGCTTTGCTCGGGAGATCGAAGTCGCCGCCCGGCTGCAGCATCCTCACATCCTCGGCTTGCTCGACTCGGGCGTGATCACCGAGGGGCAAGGGCCGGCACTGCCCTACTACGTGATGCCCTTCGTCGAGGGCGAAACGCTCCGCGAGCGACTCGCCCGAACCGGGCCGTTGGCGGTGCCCGAGGTTGTTCGGTTGACCGGTGAGATCGCCGATGCATTGGCCAAGGCCCACAGGACGGGGGTGGTGCATCGCGACATCAAGCCGGAGAACATCCTTCTCGCCGATGGCCACGCTCTGGTCATGGATTTCGGCGTCGCCAAGGCGGTGAGCGACGCGACCAGCCGGCACCACCTCACAACCGCCGGCGTCTCGCTCGGCACGCCGGCCTACATGGCGCCGGAGCAGGTCGTCGCCGATCCGCAGATCGACCATCGGGCCGATCTCTACGCCCTGGGGCTTGTCGCATACGAAATGCTCGTGGGTGGGTCGCCGTACGGGGCCACCACGCCGCAGCAGCAGATGGCGGCGCACGTCACGCAGACGCCGGCCCCGATCCAGCTCAAACGCCCGGACTGCCCGCGCGCGCTGGACGCGTTGATCATGCGGTGTTTGCT
>DATAOI010000018.1 GCA_036265815.1 Gemmatimonadales bacterium | reverse complement strand
GGCGTACAACACCGGCCAGATCACCTTCGGCGAGCGGTACAACAAGGTGATCGACGCCTGGACCCACGCCAACAACGACGTGGCCGAGGCGATGATCAACTCGATGCGGGTCTCCCGCGGCGGGTTCAACCCGGTGTTCATGATGTTCGATTCCGGCAGCCGCGGCTCGCGCGACCAGATCCGGCAGCTCGCCGGCATGCGCGGCCTCATGGCCAAGCCGCAGAAGAAGCTCACCGGCGGCATCGGTGAGATCATCGAGAGCCCGATCAAGTCGAACTTCCGGGAAGGGCTCACGGTGCTGGAGTACTTCATCTCGACCCACGGCGCCCGGAAGGGCCTGGCCGACACGGCGCTCAAGACGGCCGACGCCGGCTACCTCACCCGCCGCCTGGTGGACGTGGCGCAGGACGTCACGATCACCGAGGAGGACTGCGGCACGGTCCTGGGCCTGGAGATCGCGGCGCTCAAGGAAGGGGAGGACATCATCGAGCCCCTCAGGGAGCGCATTCTCGGCAGCGTCGCGGCCGAGGACGTGTTCGATCCGCACGAGCTGGACAGCGATGGCGACCTGAAGCTGCTGATCTCCGCCGGCGAGCTGATCGACGAGGAAGTGAGCAACGCGATCGACGACGCCGGGATCGAGAAGGTCAAGATCCGCTCGGTCCTCACCTGCGAGGCGCGCCGGGGCGTCTGCCGGATGTGCTACGGCCGGAACCTGGCCACCATGGACATGGTGGACATGGGCGAAGCCGTCGGCATTCTGGCGGCCCAGTCCATTGGCGAGCCGGGCACCCAGCTCACGCTGCGGACCTTCCACATCGGCGGCACCTCCTCCCGCATCGCGGAAGAGGCGGAGCGCCGGGCGCGGTCGGACGGGAAGGTGAAGTACACCGACGGCCTCGAGTGGGCGGACGTGCCGGTCGAGTTCGAGGACGGCACCAAGGGCGTGACCCGCGTCGTGCTCACCCGCGAGGACGAGTCGGCGTCGGACGAGAGCAAGGAAGGGATCCTAGTGGTGGACCCGAAGGACCCGAAGCGAGTGTTGAACCGCTACCCGGTGCCCGAGGGCGCGCTCCTGGCAGTCAAGGAGGGCGATCTGGTCACCAAGGGCGACAACGAGCGCCGGGCGACGATCCTGTACACCTGGGACCCGTACAACGATCCCAGCATCATCAAGTCGGACGGCGAGCTCCGGTGGAAGGACCTGGTACCGGGCGTCACGCTTCGCGAGGAGCTGGACGAGGGCACCGGACTCCGGAGCATCGTGGTCATGGCGGACCCGGACCGGGAGCTGCATCCGTCGGTGCTGGTCTACATGCCCAACCGGAAGGACCCGCAGGAGTACACCCTGGCGGAAGGCAGCCGCGTCATCCTGGGTTCGCCCACCGACCAGGTCACCCGGGCGATGGATATCCCGGACGGCGCCAATCCGTGGAGCACCAAGTTCCACGTGGACGAGCGGCCGATCAACGAGGCCTGGCCCAGCAAGACCAAGAAGGAGAGCAAGGACAAGACGGTCTTCCTGAGCGCGCCGGTCAAGGTGACCAAGGGCATCACCGTCACCAAGATCCCGCGGCAGGCGTACAAGACCCGGGACATCACCGGCGGCCTTCCCCGCATCGCGGAGCTGTTCGAGGCGCGGCGGCCCAAGGACCCGGCCACGATTTCCGAAGTGGACGGCGTGGTCAAGTTCGGGGAGATCAAGCGCGGCAAGCGGGAGATCTACGTCTACCCTGAGACCCCGGCGGGCGCGGCGGAGGAGACCGAGCCGCAGTTGTACGAGGTGCCCGCGGGCAAGCACCTCCGGGTGCACGAGGGCGACCGGGTGCGGGCGGGCGACCGTCTCACCGAGGGCCCGGTGAACCCGCACGACATTCTGCTCATCAAGGGGCCGCGGGCGGTGCAGGAGTATCTGCTCAACGAGGTGCAGGAGGTCTACCGGCTGCAGGGTGTGCGCATTAGCGACAAGCACATCGGCGTCATCGTGCGGCAGATGCTGCAGAAGGTGCGGGTCACCGAGCCGGGCGACACCGACTTCCTCGAGGGGGAGACGGTGGACCGGTTGACCTTCCGGGACGACAACGAGCGGGTGCTCAAGCGGAAGGGCGAGCCGGCGGAGGCCGAGCCGGTGCTGCTGGGCATCACCAAGGCGAGTCTCACGACCCAGTCATTCATCTCGGCGGCGTCGTTCCAGGAGACCACGCGGGTGCTGACCGACGCGGCGATCCGGGGGGCCAAGGACGATCTCCTGGGCCTCAAGGAGAACATCATCATCGGGCACCTGATCCCGGCGGGCAGTGGCATCTACCGCTACGCCGAGATCGACATCCAGCCGCCGGCGGGCTACGAGGCGCCGCCGCCGCGGGTGGAGGAGCCGGTGCCGGCGCCCGCGCTGGCGGCGGCGCTGGTGGACGACGAGCTGTAGACGTCACCCAACGAGGAGCAACACGACGCGCCCGGGAGCCTGGCTCCCGGGCGCGTCGTGTTTCCGCCCGCTGGCGTGGTCGCATCGCTCAGGGGTTCCGGTACTCTCTCCTGGGGATGCGCCTTGATGCCGGACGAGGAGTAGTGTCCAGAGTAGATCCCAGCCCAGCCTCTTGCGCCTTTCCCGACGCGGGCAGCAACGTAGAGGATATTCCGACCTATCCCAGCCTCGCCAGGGAGAATGGTATGGCCCAACGTGAGCTGCTCCTCCTCTCCGCCACCGAGCCCGACCGCCTCGGGCTGGTGGCCGACCTGACCGGATTCATCGCCGACCTGGGCTGCAACGTGGAGGACAGCCGGGTCGTGGTGCTCGGCGGTTACGCAGGGCTGATGGTGCTCGTCTCCGGTGAGCCGGCCCAGCTTCAGGCGGTCGTGAGTGGGCTCGACCGGCTCCAGGACCAACACGGTATCCGCGCCACCCCGCTGCGGGTGGCAACCAGGCGGGCGGACGTGCCGTCCGCGCCGGAGGTGGTGGTGCACGCCCGGGCAATCGACCACGCGGGCATCATCCACGCGCTCGCCGAAACGGTGCGCCGGCACGGAGGGAACCTGCTGGAGCTCGAATCGGCCGCCGAGTCCGCGCCGATGAGTGGCGAGCCGCTGTTCCGGCTTCGGATGAACCTGCGTCTGCCGGAGACGGAGCCCGCCCGGGCGGACCTGTGGCGCGAGCTGGAGGCGGTGGCCAACGGGCAGGGAGTGGAGCTGGAGGTGCATCCCGCCCGGGCGGCTGAGGGCGACACCATCCTGCACGGGCCCGAGCGCCGGGCGCGGTCGCGCGACGCGAAGTGATCCCCGCCAGTCGGCATTTCCGTCAGCGGGCGCCTCGGCGGATCCGGCGTTAGGGATCGATACGCAAGAGAACCGGCGCCGTCCGCAGTGGTTCGGGCTGGTCGGTCGGCAGCTCACCGGTCACGGTGTAGTCTCCCGGCTCGACCGGCGCCCCTGCCTGGGTCTCTTGATGCCAGACGTCCTCGAACAGGAGCGATCCGCCCGCCGGCACCGTCTCGACCCGGAGTACCATCACCAGCGTCGCCCCGCGCAGGCGACGCCAGACTACCGCGCCGCCCTTCCGTCGCACGATGATATCGAACGCAGTCGGCCGCCCCTTGAGATAGAGGGTGACCGGAGAAGCGCCGGAATTGGTGACGCTGAGCGTCACCGGCACCGGCTCTCCCGCGCGGACATGGGCGGGAACCGAGAGATGCAGCGTCATCGAATCGAGGACGAGCGTGGCGGCCAGGGCGGCGGCGTGGAGCACCTGGAGTGTGGCAGGCGGCGTCGGCCGCCCAAGGAACGGCCGACGCGCTGGAGCCTGTTTAGTGAGTCGTGAGTGATCCCAACTCGCCCTCGACGTTGGCGAGCGGGCTGAAGATGAAGGTCCGTCCGTTGCTGGAGCCGCCCCACAGGACGCCATCCAACCTGACGTTCGTCCCACTGGTGATACTGAACACGTCCGACCCGCTGTCTCCGCCCCCGACGGATGCCGAGACCGCCGTCTGGCAGAGCTGGGTGATGCTCGAGCCGCTCACGTTGACGTTCACGCAGGTGCTGGTGACCGGACCCTGGCTCCACCCGGTGGTACGGCCCACCTTGTTCACCGTCTCGCCGATCGTGAAATTCGACGAGGTCGCATCCGACGTGATGGTCCAGCTCCCTGCGATGGTGAGATTCCTCTTGTTGGTGCTCGAGGTCCGTGCGATAGCGCCCAGCGTGTTCGCCGTGCTGTTGATGTAGTTGGCGAATGACGCGTCGCTCCGGCGGCACCGCCGCCCGGACGGACACGACCCACCGGTGGTGTAGGCCGGATCGGCGACCTCGGTGGCGATCTGGGTCGGATTGACGCTCTGGAGCGGTTGCCAGTACGGCGTGCTTTCCACACCGCCCTGCGTGTTGGTGCAGTGCGAGGCGGTGACGAATCCCCTGGTGCCGCTGCGGGAGGCGTTAAATCCGACGGAGCAGAGGAACCCGGGAAAATTGATCTGGACCCCGGCCACCACCGGCCGCACCGAGCCCTGCAGCGTCGCCACTTGCCGGATCGGCTCGGTGATCTCGACGCTCACGGCCGCCGCTGGGATGCCCAGGCGCGCGAGCACGTTGCGAACCTGGCCCGCGGCCGCCGCATGCTCGACACCGATACGCACCCGGTTCCGGGCCTCGTCCGCGTCGGTGAATACTGCCCCTGCCACGCTCAGGACCTCACCGGATGATTGATTGAACCAGCGGTCCAGGTCGGCCCAGTCGAAGTCCGCCTTGCGTACCTGCATCTCCGCCCTGTTCCGCCCCCGTGAGGTGAACCACGGAGTCAGCGCCTTTTCGGCCGCGCCTCGCTGGGTGGCATCCTTCAGGTAGATCGTGGGCCTGCCCTGCTCATCCACAAAGAATCCGCCGAATCCGGGCACACCGCGCGCCAGGGCGACGGGATCATCGGGCGAGCCCTGTGGGATACTGACGGCTCTAGGAGTGGCTTGGTCGGCGGGGTTCGGTTGGGTGGAATCATCGGAACAGCTTGTGGCGAAAACGATTGCCCCTGAGATCAAGGAGACAACCAGGATGCGATTGCTCAACATGCTGGCCTCACGGCGGTTAGGTTTGAAAAGTTCGGGCGATCATGAAGCACCCCGAAGATATCCACTGCCCCCGGGACAAGGTAACCCACGCTCCCCTCACTCTCCCCGGGCTGGCTCTGCCCCATCCTACCTCCACCGAAATACCCGCACTGCCACCGTGAACCCCACGATCAGCCACGCGCCAATCACGAGCAGCTCCGGGAGCACCTGGTCCAATCCGGCTCCCCGCAACATCGTCGCCCGGAGCGCATCGATGACGGCGGTGAGTGGAAGCGCCCGGACGAACGGTTGGGCCGCGTCAGGAAAGCGGGATGAGGAAAAGAAGACGCCGGAGAAGATCCACATCGGCAGCATGACGAGATTCATCAGCCCCGATACACCCTCGACGGTCCGCGGCCGTGAGGCGATCAACAGGCCAAGCGAGGCAAAGGCCAGTGCCGAGATGAGGCAGATGACCGCCAGCAGACCCAGCGAGCCGCGGATGGGGACGCCGAACACCACCACCGCGAATCCCAGCAGCAGGACTACCTCGAGGCAGAGGAAGGTCAGCCGGGAGAGCAGGAACGAGGCGAGATACTGGCTTCGCCGCATCGGCGTCGCGACCAGCCGCTTGAGCAGATGTTTCCGCCGGGCGTCGACGATGGCGAAGCCGATGCCCCAGATGCCGCTTCCCATCAGGTTCATGCCCAGCAGCCCCGGCACTACGAAGTCCACGTAGCGCGCCCCGGGCTCGCGCACCACTCGCTCGACTACCGGCACCGGCTCGGGCCGACCCGCGGCCCGCTGCACCGCCGCGTCCGTCAGGAGCCGCGCCATCCGCGATTCGGGCCGGTCCGGGTCGAAGCGGTATTCGACGCCCCCGTTCGGCCGGGGCACCACCAGCAGCGCGACCTGGCCGCTCCGGAGCGAGTCCTCCGCGGCGGAATCGGCCAGCAGAACCACCGTGAGCGATCGGTCTCTTCGGAGCGCGCGGGCCACCTCGGCCTGCCGTTCCGCGGGTCCAACCACCGCCACCCGGGTGCGCTCCGGCCCCTGGCTGCGGAAGGCGAGGCCCAGCCCAGCCGTGAGCAGGATGGGGAAGATGAAGACCCAGAAGACCGCCTCCGGCTCGCGATAGAACTCGCGATAGCGGACCAGTGTGAGTTGGACCAGCGGGTGCTCCCGCCAACGCCGGCGCTCACTCATCGCGCAGCTGCCGTCCCGTCAGCGCGACGAAGACGTCCTCCAGGGTGGCGGAGTGGGTGCGGAGCTCGGTGAGCTGCGCTCCCCGGCGGCGGAGCTCGCCCAGCAGGGCTGGCATGGTTCGGTGCAGCTCCGAAACCTGGAGCCGGTAGCTGCCGTCCCGCCGGACGGCGGCCCCGACGCCGTCGAGCGCGGCGAGGACGCTTTCCTCCAGCGATCCCTCGCCGGCCACGGCGAACTCGAGCACGTGCTCGGCGCCCAGCGACTCGATCAGCTCACCCGGGGTGCCCAGCGCGATGATCCGCCCGTGGTCCACGATGGCTACCCGCTCACACAGCCGCTCCGCCTCCTCCATATAATGGGTGGTGAGAAGGATGGACCGGCCGCTCGACTTGAATCGCTCGACCACGTCCCAGAGCTGCCGGCGCGACTGCGGATCGAGGCCGGTGGTGGGCTCGTCGAGGAAGAGGAGCTCGGGGTCGCCCACAAGGGCGCAGGCGAGAGCCAGCCGCTGCCGCTGGCCGCCGGAGAGCTGGCCGATGCGGGCGCCGGCCTTCTCCCCCAGCTGGACTGTCTCGATCACCTGGCTGGCGGTCGGTCCCCGCCGGTAGAAGCTGCGGAAGAGCTGGACCGTCTCTCCCACCGTGAGCTTCTCGGAGAACTGGGTCTCCTGCAGCGAGATGCCCAGCAGCTCCCGGAGCGACTTGTCGTCTCGTCCCCACCGGCGGCCCAGAACGACCACCTCGCCACTGTCCGCCGGAGTGAGCCCCTCGCAGATCTCTATGGTGGTCGTCTTGCCGGCGCCGTTGGGCCCCAGCAGGCCGAAGCACTCCCCGGCCCGCACCTGGAGATCGAGGCCGTCGACCGCGACGACCTCGCCATAGGTCTTCCGGAGTTGGTGAACGCTGAGTGGGGTGTCGCTGGCCAGGCCCGCCATGAGGGAATGATAACGGCGGGAGGGAGAGGTCCTGCGCTGGGGCTCAGTCCCGGCGGCGCCGGTCCCAGGCCGATCGCACCGTCTCCCGCACCCAGGCCCAATCGTCGGGCGTGGTGAGCAGGAGGTAGCCGCCCAGCACGCCGGCCAGGTAGACGGCGGTCTGCACAATCGGCGACGGGTCAGCCTGGGCGATGGGGAACATGGTGCCGCTACCTCGAGAAGGTGGTGGTCTGAATCATTCCGGCGTTGAGCGCCTGGGTGATGCGTTCGCGCGAATCGATCAGATGGGCGCGGGTATACGGATCGAGCTCGGACCGGGAGCCGGCCGTGGCCCGGCTCAGGTCGGCCCCCAACCCGGCCAAGGTGACCCGCGCCAGGGCACGGGCGTCTTCCGGCGTGCCCGGGGCCGGGCTCACCGCCATACGAACCAGGCCGTTCAGGTATTGGCGCTGAAGGTCCCGCCGCACCGAGCTGATGTTCCTCGCCCCCGACTTGCCGCGCGTGCCCGGCCCCACCTCGGCCCAGATGGAGGCCGTGAGGGTCGCAAACAGCTCCGGCAGTCCCACCGTCGGATCCGAGGGCGACGCGCGAAGCTCCGCGTCGCGGATCCGGGAGAGGACCGCGGGGTCCATCAGCTGTCCGAGCAGCGAGCCTTGCTGGGTGGCCGCCCAGTCATGGAGCGGGAAGTCGATGCGTCCGTCGCGCGCTGGTGACGCGTCCCAGTGCGACCAGCGGTCCGGACCCAATAGCTTGAGCAATTCGGGTCGAAAATGGTAGGCCCCCTCGCCGAAAGCCGCCGAGGCCAGGAATTCCAGCGCGGCGCGCTGCTGGTCGGCCGGAATGGTGGCCACCGGCTCACGGGCGCCGGGGTCGCCCCGGTGATCCCGGCTGGTGACCGCGCCGCCCAGATACTTGGTCGTGACCAGCAGCGCATACCAGCGATCGTTGAGCAGACTGACGAACGCGGAGCGGAGGCGGGCATAGCTCTCGCCCGGGGCCACGGCGCGGGTCTCCAGCGAGTCGAACATGCCGTCGATCAGGGCGACGCGGTCGCGCGCCCAGCCGAGCGGATCGTCGGTCATGTCGTAGCGGGAGACGGTGGGGTCCAGCCCCAGGCCGCCGAACCCGGCGTCCTCGTCGGAGGCATAGAGGTGCTCCGGCTCGGCGGCCTCGGACGCGATCGCGTGCAGGCCGTTGAGCTCGATGTCCGGGCTCCAGGACTCACTGGGCTCGCCATCGCTGCCCTTCGCCGACGGCGTGGATGCGACGGCGGGGCCCACATCGGCGTACCCGTAGGTAATCGCCCAGCGGTCGTAGCTGCCGATGGTCGGCGCGTAGTAATCGCCCTGGCGGCTGGGGTCGAGCGCCAGCGCCGGCGGGAGGTAGTCCATGACCGAGACGCCGAGTCCGTGCGTCGCCGTCCAGGCGCGGCTGGCCAGCTGCGCCGCCGTGGCCCCGGCCGAGCCGCGGAAGTTATGCCGCAGGCCCAGGGTGTGGCCGACCTCGTGCATCACTAGCGCCTTGAGCGCCTGCCCGATGTAGTCGCGGTTCACCTCGCCGCCCGGGGGAACAACGCCGCGGGCCGCGAGGACGGTGCGGGCCAGGTCGCCGTCCCGGCTCAGCCCTTCGCCATAGCGGCAGAGGCGGCCATCGGCGCCCGGGACCAGCAGGAGTGAATCCTCCTGAAAGACGGTTTCCAGCGAGCCCGCAGTGGCGCCGTACTGGCCGGACTGGCCGCGCCAGCGCTGGATCCAGGCCGCCGAGATGAGGACGTCCGCATTGAGGATCTCGCCGGTGCGCGGATCCACGTTGCTGGGACCGACGGCGTAGACCGACTCATTGGTGGCGGTCCACCGCACGGTGGAGTACCGTGCGTCGGCGGCGCTCCAGGAGCTGTCGTCGGGGGCGTCCAGCACCTGGATCGCGTTGCGGAACCCCGCGTCTTCGAATGCCCGGTTCCATTCCAGGATGCCCGCGCGCACGTAGGGACGCCATTCCAGCGGCACCGTGCGGTCGACGTAGTAGGTGATCGGCTGGACCGGCTCGCTCAGCGCGGCCCCCGGGTGCTTCTTCTCCAGCCGCCACCGATTCACGTAGCGGACGAAGAAGCTCTCGGCGGTGTCCCGGCTGAAATCCTTGAGGGCGGAGACGAAATAGCCCACCCGGTCGTCGGCGAAGCGCGAGCGCATCGGCGTCGCGGGCAGCTCGAGCAGGGAATAGTGAATGCCGATCGGAATCCAGCGATAGTCGGAGACAGTCTCCAGCCCGAGGTTGCGCGTGCTCTGGAAGGTGAGGCGGACCTCGGCCTCCACGTTGCCGGGAAAGAGATGCAGCTCCTGCAGGCTGGAGCGCTTCTCGTCGAGGGTGATGGTAGCGGCCACCTTCCGCTGTGCGGCGGCCCCCTGGAAGACGCTGCCGAGGTCGGCCCAGTCGGAGAGGAAGAAGGGCGCGATGTCGAGCAGGATCTGGCTGCTGTCGCGGACGGCGGCGATGGGAAACGACTGAGCCACGGAGTGACCGAACGAGTAGGCAACGGTCCGGGCCATCGGCGAGCCGGGCGTGGCGGCCTGGTGGGGATTCACCACCCAGAGCTCGACCTTATCGCCCTCGCGGTGAAAGCGGACTAGATCCGAGCGGAGCGAGGCACCGCCATCCAGCCCGAGCTCCCCGATGCCCTGGGAGACCTGGGTGACCAGCAGGTAGTCGTGATCGAGCTGCCGGGGACTCAGTGCCAGATAGATGTTTTCGTGCTGGTAATAGATCGTAAAGAGGCCGCTCCCCATCTCGCTGCCGCGGGTGACCTCCGCGAACGGCCGTGCCGGGCCATCGGCGCGCTGGGCGGTGGCGGGGACGGAGACGGACACGACGGCAAGGGCCAGCAGCGTCGCTGGGCGAGAGAGGTGCACCAGGTCTGTTTGCTCCACACGAGGGTCGCGGGTCCGGCAGAGGGTGCTTCACTGATGAGGAGGGGCAAATTGGGGGCCGCCGCGCCGGCCCGGATGCTGTGCCCGAGTGCAGGGGTTCTGCCTGGGGGGCCCTTTCAAAAGGCCACCCGGCGCGCAAAAAGCGGCATGGCCCGACGCGGCGTGCGCCAGCACCGTTCGGCTTGACGCAAGCCCGCTCCACGTATACTTTTGCCGGTCTGTCCCCGAAATGGGGAATCACGCGACTCCAAGCTCTGGGATATGCCGACCATCAATCAGCTCATCCGGCACGGCCGGAAAGACGTTCTGGCCAAGGACAAAGCGCCGGCGCTCAAATCGAATCCGCAGAAGCGGGGCGTCTGCACCCGGGTCTACACCACCACCCCGAAGAAGCCCAACTCCGCGCTTCGGAAAGTGGCCCGCGTGCGGCTCACCAACGGATTCGAGGTCACGGCCTACATTCCGGGGGAAGGGCACAACCTGCAGGAGCACTCGATCGTGCTGATCCGCGGCGGCCGGGTGAAGGACCTGCCGGGCGTGCGCTATCACATCGTGCGCGGGACGCTCGACTCGGCCGGCGTCAACGATCGCCGGAAGAGCCGATCCAAGTACGGCGCCAAGCGGCCCAAGGAGGCCGGTGCGTCGGCGGCAGCCAAGGGAGCTAAGAAGTGAGCCGGCGAAATAAGGCGGTCAAGCGCCCGGTGCCGCCGGATCCGCGCTACGACAGCCAGACGGTGTCGAAGTTCGTGAACAACCTCATGTTCGAAGGCAAGAAGAGTGTCGCCGAGGGGATCTTCTACTCGGCCATGGACATGATCGAGGAGCGGACGGGACAGCCCGGCGTGTCGGTGTTCAAGCAGGCGGTCAACAACGCCAAGCCCACGCTGGAAGTGAAGAGCCGCCGGGTCGGTGGCGCGTCGCTGCAGGTTCCGGTCGAGGTTCGGCCCGACCGCCGCACCGCGCTGGCCATGCGCTGGCTCATCTCCTTCGCGCGCGCGCGGACCGAGAAGACCATGGCGGAGCGGCTGGCGGCGGAGCTGATCCTGGCCTCCAAGGGCGAGGGCAACACCATCAAGAAGAAGGAAGACACCCACCGGATGGCCGAGGCCAACCGCGCGTTCGCACACTATCGCTGGTAGGGCACTTGATGGAACAGAACAGGGCGGGCGCCTCTATCGGGGCGCCCGCTTCGTCGGGGTTGACTCGTGGAGCCAAGCCATTAGTTTTTCGTGGCTTGGCACTTTAGAGCGAGTTCCAGACGAGTTCCAAGGACATCGGATCACGTGGCGTGCGCCCTCTGGCGCGGGGTCACCTCTGATCCTCCAAAGACAACGCGTGGGGCCCTCCGGGGGTCCCTCATCCAGGGCCACGGCCCGGATGTGCGCGGAGCGATACCACCGGGGCGCCGAGAGGCGATGCCAGCCGGGTCGGTCGCCCCGCTTTTTCGTTACGAGAAACTAGGACACCATGGCACGTCAGACCCCGCTCGATCGCTATCGCAATATCGGCATCATGGCCCACATCGATGCCGGGAAGACGACGACGACCGAGCGCATCCTCTACTACACCGGCAAGAACTACAAGATCGGTGAGGTGCACGAGGGTGCGGCCACGATGGACTGGATGGAACAGGAGCAGGAGCGGGGGATCACCATCACCTCCGCCGCCACCACCTGCTTCTGGGTCCGGAACGGCACCCAGTACCGCATCAACATCATCGATACCCCGGGTCACGTGGACTTCACCGTCGAAGTGGAGCGCTCGCTCCGCGTGCTCGACGGCGCCGTGACCCTGCTGGACTCGGTGGCCGGCGTCGAGCCGCAGACCGAGACGGTCTGGCGCCAGGCCGACCGCTACGGCGTGCCCCGGATCATCTTCGCCAACAAGATGGACCGGGTCGGGGCCGACTTCGATCGCTGCCTCAAGATGATCCGTGACCGCCTCACCAAGAAGGCGTATCCGCTCCAGCTTCCGGTCGGCACGGGCGAGCTCTTCACCGGGCACATCGACGTGCTCCGCCGGGTCGAGGTGATCTTCGACGACGAGACGCTGGGCAAGAGCTTCACCGAGATGCCGGTCCCGGAGGCGTATCGGGAGCGGGTCGAGCAGGCCCGGCACGAGGTGATCGAGGCGGCGCTGGAGCACGACGAGGTGCTGTTGGAGAAGTATCTGGGCGGCGCCGAGCTCAGCTTCGAGGAGATCCAGCAGGCGCTTCGGAAGGCGGTCGTCTCCGGCGGCCTGATCCCGGTGCTCTGCGGGGCATCGTTCAAGAACAAGGGCGTGCAGGCGCTGCTCGACGCGGTCATCGACTATCTGCCGAGCCCGACCGACATTCCGCCCATCAAGGGGCACCTGCCGCAGCACGACGACACCCACGTCGAGCGCTGCGCCTCGGACGGCGAGCCGTTCGCCGCGCTGGCGTTCAAGATCGCCACCGACCCCTACGTCGGCCGGCTGACCTTCTTCCGGGTCTACTCCGGGTCGCTCAAGTCGGGCAGCTACGTCTACAACAGCACCAAGGACAAGCGGGAGCGGGTCGGCCGGCTGCTGCAGATGCACGCCAACAAGCGGGAAGAGATCGACGAGGTGCTCGCCGGCGACATCGGCGCCGCCATCGGCTTGAAGGAGACCCGCACCGGCGACACGCTCTCCGACGAGGACAAGGCGATCATCCTCGAGGCGATGAAGTTCCCCAACCCGGTCATCGACGTCGCCATCGAGCCCAAGACCAAGGCGGACCAGGACAAGCTGGGGATCGCGCTGCAGAAGCTGCAGGAGGAAGACCCGACCTTCCGGGTGCGCGCCGACGCCGAAACCGGGCAGACCATCATCGCCGGCATGGGCGAGCTCCACCTGGAGATCCTGGTCGACCGGATGAAGCGGGAGTTCAAGGTCGAGGCCAACGTCGGCAAGCCCCAGGTGGCGTTCCGGGAGACGGTCCGGAAGAAGGTCAGCGATATCGAGGGCAAGTTCATCCGGCAGAGCGGCGGCAAGGGCCAGTACGGCCACGTGGTCATCAACTTCGAGCCGACCGAGGCGGGCGCCGGGTTCATCTTCGAGGACAAGATCGTGGGCGGCGTCATCCCCCGCGAGTTCATCAAGCCGGTCGAGGCCGGCATCCGTGAGGCGCTGGAGAACGGCGTCCTGGCCGGCTACCCCATGGTGGACGTCAAGGCGACGCTGGTCTTCGGCAGCTACCACGACGTGGACAGCTCGGAGATGGCGTTCAAGATCGCGGGCTCCATGGCGGTGAAGGAGGCGGCCCGCGCGGCCGGCCCCATCCTGCTGGAGCCGGTCATGGAAGTGGAGGTGGTGACGCCTTCCGACTTCCTGGGTGACGTGATCGGCGACCTCTCCAGCCGCCGGGGCAAGATCGGCGGGATGACCCAGCGGGGGGAGGCGCAGGTGGTCGCGGCCGACGTCCCGCTCGCCGAGATGTTCGGGTACTCCACCACGCTCCGCAGCATGACGCAGGGCCGGGCGGTGTACACCATGCAGTTCGACCACTACGAAGAAGTCCCCAAGAGCGTCGCGGAGCAGATCATCAGCAAGGCGAAGGCGTAGGCAGCCGGCAGGCACGCCGCCTTCTTTTCCCAGGAAGCCTCGAGGATAGGACGATCATGGCCAAGGCCAAATTCGAGCGGACGAAGCCGCATGTGAACGTGGGGACGATCGGGCACGTGGACCACGGGAAGACGACGCTGACGGCGGCGATCACGGCGATCCAGGCGAAGAAGGGGCTGGCGCAGTTTACGGCGTACGACCAGATCGACAAGGCGCCGGAGGAGCGGGAGCGGGGGATCACGATTGCCACGGCGCACGTGGAGTACGAGTCGGACAAGCGGCACTATGCCCACGTGGACTGTCCGGGGCACGCCGACTATGTGAAGAACATGATCACGGGGGCGGCCCAGATGGATGGGGCGATCCTGGTGGTGTCGGCGGCCGACGGGCCGATGCCGCAGACCCGGGAGCACATCCTGTTGGCCAAGCAGGTGAATGTGCCCTACATCGTGGTGTTCATGAACAAGGTGGACATGGTGGACGACCCGGAGCTGTTGGAGCTGGTGGAGCTGGAGGTGCG
>DATAOI010000017.1 GCA_036265815.1 Gemmatimonadales bacterium | reverse complement strand
CTAATGACTCTCGTGTAATACTGTAATAGTCACGTTAGACGCTCAGCCCCGTATGTCGAAGGAAGCTGAAGGCCAAGTCGGGATCGTGGCGAACGCGCGCGAAGCCGCACTGCACCGGCCGGCGCAGCGCCAGAACCTCGGTTGGACACAGGTTGGCGAGATCGCGCCCTTTGACGTTGCCCCAGATCTGCTCGACCGGGTTGAGCTCGGGCGCATAGGCCGGCAAGCGTTCGACCTGAAGCCAGGGCCGTTGCCGGGCCAGGTACGCCCGCATCCGGCGGCTCTTGTGCGCGGCCAACCCGTCCCAGAGCAGGATGACCCGCCGGCGGCGGAAGTGGCGCTTGAGTGCGCGCAAGAACGTGATCAAGCGCTCGTCGGTGTAGGTGCCGGGGCGGGTCTGGAAGTAAACGCGGCTCCGGTGACCATCCCACCGAAACGCCAGCGCGGCGGCGATCGACAGACGCTTCCAGTTGCTGCCGACATGGGTCAGGATCGGCGGCTGGCCGCGCGGCGCCCACGTTCGGCGGACGACCGGGTGGTGCGAGAGGCCGCTTTCATCCTCGAAGACGAGCCAGGCGCGGCGCCGCCGGGCGTTTTTTTTACCTGCACCCACCGCGTACGCTTCCACTGCGCGATCGCTGCCTCGTCGCGTTCCTGGGCCTGGCGCACGGGACGCTGCACCGACCAGTTCAACGCCCGGAGCAGATACCAGACGTGCCCCGGATGGAACTGCACCCCGGTCTGCCGCGCTATGAGCGTCGCCACCCGCGGCAGGGTCCAAAGATCCGTGGCAAAGCCATGCGCCGGCGCTCCCTGCAGCAGCGCCCGCTCGACCTTGGCCAGCGCGGCGCGGTCCAGCCGCGGCTTGCGGCCCGCGCGCCCCGCGGCCTTTAGGCCCCGTCGCCCCTGGGCCCGCCACGCATGAAACCACCGATGCGCCGCGGTCACGCTCACTCCCACCTGGCGGGCCACCTCGTTCTGCGACACCTTCCGGGCGAACAGCCGCGCGGCCTCCATCCGCCGCGCTTCCAGCGCTGCGAAGTCCCGCTGAGTTCCCCGTGTGGTGGCCATATGTCAACATGGCATCGTAGCCCATGATTCCCATCACTCTATTTCACGAGAGTCATTAGTCGAGAAGCTACGACTCGGGGAAGTCGTCCTGTGAATCGACGCCGTTGGCCGGGGTGAGCTCGAGGACCTTGACTTCACTGCCCTTGAGGTCAACGCGAAGGCGCCAGGTGGGCCGCCCGGCGACCCGGTTGGTGAGCTTGTAAGGCCCCGGGACGACATCCGGGAACTTGAAGTTGCCCTGCTCGTCGGTGCGCAGATTGTAGCGCTCCAGCTTCGTGGGACTGTTCGGCTGTCCCACCAAGAAGAGCTGCATCCGCTGCATCGGCAAAGGCGGCTTCCCGTCCTCCGCGAACACGGCTCGCCCTTCGAGGCTCGCATTGCCCGGTGCACGCTCCTTCTCGGGGCGGCTCGGGTTCGTCGCGTCGTAGGCCACTGGCAGGGCTCCGGCCCGTGCCAGCCATGCTCGGGACGCCTCGACCTCCGGGGCGCCCGGCGATCCGTACTGCAAAACCCATCGGAACTCTCGGATCGCCTCGTCACGGAGGTCCAGAAAGGAGCTAACGACCGCGAGTCCGTAGTGAAGCTGCATCTTGCCGGGAGCCTCGTCCAAGGCCTCGCGGTAGAGTTGCGCCGCCTCGGCGTAGCGACCGGCGGCGAGAGCCCGGGCCGCCAGATCCGCCGGGGTTTCAGACGATGTGGAGCGGGTCGGCGGCGATGGAGACTGGCACGCGACCAGGAGGATCAGAGGGACGAGCAGCGCGTGAATCCTCGCTCGGCTCATACTAGCCCGAAACCTCCTTGTAGGTGCCCGGCGCGACGGTGAAGCCTTGGGGCATCTGTCCTCCCGGATTCGAGGCATAGTTGCAGTTGTAGTTGATCTGCGCGTTGCCGCCCGTGTTCGTGTCAATCGTCGTGGACGAGACGTCACGGACGTTCTGGCTGAACACGGCGCCGTCGATCTCCCCGTTGCCGGTGCCCACGTAGGTCAGATCGTTGACCGTATAGACCAGTCCATGCATCGTCACGTTGCCATCGATGGCCAGCCCGCCCGCCACGACGATCATGCCACTGAAGACGCCGCTGGGGTCCGCCGCGAAACCGCCGTGGATCGAGACGTCGGCAAAGTCCGACGTCGGAGTGCATCCCGTGCAGGCGGTCCCGTCGGCGTTGTAGTCGATGTTGTTGCCGGAGACGGTGTCGATGAAGATAATGCCGTTCGGCAGTTTGTTGCCAGAGTTGAAGTTCAAGCCCTGGACCGAGGCGCCCGAGAAGTAGGTGCCGTTCTTCTTGGCCCACGCCTTGAGGGTGTTCAGGTCTGCGTTCTTCAGGATGTAGGGATCGAAGGCGGAATTGGGAACGTTGACTCGCTGGTCGGTCACCAGGCTGCCCATGCCGTTGAGCGACTGGTTGGCAATGTTCCAGTTCGCGCCAGCGTCGGCCCCGTAGATCGTCGCCGAGCCCCCGGTGTCGGTATTGCCAGCGCTCCACGTGCCGTCCTTGTTGCCGCAGCTGAGATCGGTACGGGAGTTGATGTTCACGTTACCGCCGGCATTGATCTCGCCCGCGACGGTCAGGGCCGCCGGCGGGGGTGTCGCCCGGAAGAGGAACTTCGATACCGTCGCCTGGATCTTCTGTTTCGCCTTGGCGGTTGAGGTGTTCGTCGGAACCCAGCCGACCGAGACGATGTTCCGCTCGTTCGCTGCGCCTCCGGCGGTGACCGTCACGAACGCCAAGCCGATCTGCGTTCCGGTGCTGTCGAGGATAGGTATGCTGGTGCTGCCGTCGTACGGGGCGGGAGCTGTTGCCGGGAAGGGGTCGGGGATTCCGTCGGGATCGGTGGGATTGTTGAGTGCCCAGATCGCGCGTTCCAGGCCAGACTCAGCCACCGACCGCGCCTGAGCCACCATCTTCTGGTTGGTGCTGATCAGTGGCTCGGACGAGGCCAGCAGGGCGAACGCGATCACGAGTGTCGAAAGAATCAGGAGTGCGAGCAGCGCCATCGGTAGCGCGATGCCTCGCTCATCAGTTAGCAGTCCAACGATCATGTGACGGGTGCGCACACGCGCCTCCTTGTCACTACAGGATGTTTCTCAGCCGGACAACGGACTCCATGGTTGCGCGCTGATTGCTGGGTGAGCTCGAGGCCACCTGGTCCTCGGTGCCGGTCACCAACTGGAGCCGGATCAGCCGCACGCTCGCGGCCGTGGCCGTCGTGGTGCCCGTATTGGTCGCCCCGTTCCAATCAGAGTAGTACGTCATGGTCAGCGTCTGAACACCACCGATCAGGGGGATGGTCGTACCCCCGCTGATGCGATTCAGGGTCGTACCAGAGATCTGATACTGAATGGTCGTGCCGTTCTGATCGCGGAATGTCAGATCCGTGGCGCTCGGGATGGCGGTGACGGACTGGGCCGATCGAAGCTCTTTGACCATGAGCTCGAGGGCCGCCCGGTTGTTCTGCTGCACCTCGACTCGGTGCGACCCGAAAAGATAGGCCTCCTGTCCCCGCTGCTGGACCAGTACGACCCCAGCGAGGATCAGGCCGAGCACGGCCGCCACCACCAGCAGCTCGCTCAGCGTGAACCCGCGTTGATCGCGGAGCACGGTGCGCGCGCTCATTTCTGTGCGACCTGCATGGTGACGCTGACGGCCCGCGTCCCAGCGACGGCATTCGTCCCGGTGGCGCTGAGCGGCGTGTAGGTCACGCTCACCGTGACCCGCCGGATCCCGCTGCCACTCATGACTCCGGCCGAAGTGCAGGTCGGAGCCGCCGCCACCGAGTCCGTGATGCGCACCTGGCGGGAGTAGGCGGCATAGGGAGCCGCCATCGGACTCTCGTCGGCAAAGGTCACGGCGTTGCTCGGGTCCTTGGGAGCCACGGTGGATGATGCCGAGACGCCGACTTGGTCGATCACGTCGGCTCCCGGACCTACCGCGAGCGTGCCAGGGTCGACGTGACACGTAGCCGTCCACTGCGCATTCCGGACCTGCTCGAGCCGCTGGTTCGCGAGAAAGGTCGCCGTCGAGGTCTGGCGCCCATCCTGGGTCGCGTAGGTGGAGAGCGGAATGGCCGAGAGCAGCGCCAGCAGGCCGATCGTGATGATCGGCAGCGCGACCAGTACCTCGGCCAGCGTCATGCCGCGTTGATCAAAAAGGACTCGTCGCATCGGGGTCGCTCCTGTCACGGCTGAATCGTGACCCGGCCGGAGGCCGCCACGGCCACGGTGAGAGTCGCGCCGGTCTGCGTATTGGTGAGGGTGTAGGTGGCCGCCGGTAGGGCGGATCCTACGTAGTTGAAGATGGGATTCGCGCTGGCGGTCATCGTGGTGCCGGTGGGTAGAATCATGTTGCCGGCCGCGTCCGTGCCGGCGCCGACCCACGCGCTGCCCCCGCAGGTACCGAGCGCATAGACCATCTGGGTCGAAGTGGACAGCTTGACGCAGACGCTGTCGTTCTGCTTGATCGCCAGTTCGCGGGCCTGATTGATCATCGTCACGACCTGCTGGGCACCGGACTTCAGGATGGCCGCCTGGTGGTACCTGAGGTAGGCCGGCACCGCCATGACCGCCAGGATGCCGATCACCGCGATGACCATGATCAGCTCGGCAAGGGAGAAGCCGGCCTGGTGAGAAGATCGCGTGCGCCAGATTGTTAGCATGGATAGCGCCGACCCCTTGCGTCGATGCAATGGGGGTGCCTATCTGATCGTCCGATATGACGCCTACTTGCGAAGACCTTCGCGCGGGCGGCCCGGCGTCCATGACAATCGCTGTCACGTCGCCAACAGACTCGGTCAGCGGGTGAGCACCATCACGCCGAGGACGATCAGCACCGAGCCCAGCACCAGGCGCCAGTTGAGCCGGGAGGCCTGTCCGGGCAGGAAGTAGGTGATGAGCAGCACGAAGAGCGGGGCGGTGCCCGCGAGCGGGATCACCACGCTCACGTCGCCGCCGCCCAGCGCGAGCAGGACCAGGAACACGCCGCTGTTCTCCGCGACGCCGCCGCCCACGAACCAACCCACGCTCCGCCGATCGACGCGCAGCGAGCCCAGGTTCCCGGAGGCGAGCAGGAACGTGGTGGAGGCGATCAGCGCGGCGGTGACGTTGACCGCGGCGTCGAAGAGCGGCCCCGCGCTGCTGAGGCCGAGCTTGCGCACGATCGCGACGGTGCCGAAGCAGGACGCGGCGATGAACGGGTAGGCGAGGTCGAGCACCCGGAAGCCCACGTAGCGGCCGCTCAGCGAGAGCATGATGGTGCCGAACACGATCACCAGCGTGCCGCCCAGGATCGGCACCGTCACGTGCTCGCCCAGCAGCAGGATCGCGAGCCCGGTGGCGACCAGGGGGGCCAGGTTGTTGACCGCGGCGGCCACGGGCGCGCCCACCTTCTGGATGGCCAGCACCCGGAAGAGCCGGCCGCCCGCGGTGCCCACCACGCCGGAGAACACGAAGTAGGGCACCGAGCGCCACGTGTAGGCGTGCCAGGGGACCAGCAGCAGGGTGGCGGACCACGCGGCCACCGCGCCCACCACCACGTTGATCCAGGCGCCCGCGTAGAAGTTGGAGCGCTGGAGCCCGCGCTGGATGAGGAGGGTGGCGCTCGCGGTGCACAGGGCGCTGCTGAGCGCCAGCGCCTGCGGGGGCACGGTCAAGCGGCTCAGCCCACCTCGGCGCGAATCCGGTCGTGCAGGCGGTGCAGCTCTTCGGTCATCGCCGCGACCGAGCGCGCGCCGGCCTGGAAGATCGCGGTGGCGTTGAGCGCGACCCAGCCGAAGCCCATCGCCTTGAGCGCCGCCACGCGGGCCACCACCTGGGCGTGGTCGGCGTAGAAGGTCTTGCCCGCCGCGTCGCGCGGCGGCGGCGCCACCATGCTCTGCAGCCCGATGGCCTGCGGGTCGCGTCCCGCGGCCTCCGCGTGTCGGTGGATGGCGTCGATGGCTACCCGCGCGCTAACCGGATCGGTCACCCGGCTCGCAAGCCAGCCGTCGCCCAGGCGTCCCACGCGGCGGAACGCGGCCTCCGAGAGACCGCCGATCCAGATCGGCAGGCGCGCGCCCTGGGGGGGCTTGGGCTCCATCGCCATCGACACGGTGGGGTAGTGCGGGCTCGGCACCGTGACCTCCGCGTCGCTCCAGTAGGCCCGCATGAGACGGATCGCCTCGTCCATCCGCGGCCCGCGCGTCCCGAACGGCTCGCCGAGCGCCTCGTACTCCGACTCCTGCCAGCCCACCCCCACGCCCAGGCGCACGCGCCCGCCGGAGAGCGTGTCGAGCGTGCTGACCTGCTTGGCCACAAGGGCCGGCTGGCGCTGGGGCAGCACCAGCACCTCGGTGCCGAGGGTGACGCGAGTGGTGACCGCGGCCATGTAGGAGAGCGCCATGAGCGCCTCCAGGATCGGCATCTGGGGATTGTAGGGGCCGCGCGCTCGTCCCTCGATCGGCACGCCCATCACCACGTGGTCGAAGATGTCGATGTGATCGTAGCCGATCCGCTCGATCGCGCGGGCCAGGTCCGCGACCGCGGCCGGGCCCTCGCGATAGGACACGCTGGGGAACTCGACGGACAGCTTCACGACGTCACCGCGCGCGTCGCCCCGCGTTCCATGGACGGGCCTCCTTTGGCCAGGCGCGGGTACCATACCACGACCATTCGGGGCTTCCCGCCGGTGCTAGGATGCGGGAAATGGCCATTCGGGTGACCGTGCCGGAGCCTCCCGCGCAGGTGGTGGCCGAGCGTGTGGGGCCGCTGCCGTCCCGCCCGCCGGACCCCGTCCCTCCTCCCCGCCTGCAGTCGCTGGACGTCTTCCGCGGGCTCACCATCGCGGCCATGCTGCTGGTCAACAATCCCGGCACGTGGAGCCACGTCTACCCGCCGCTCGAGCACGCGGCCTGGAACGGCTGGACGCCCACCGACCTGGTCTTCCCGTTCTTCCTCTTCATCGTGGGCGTGGCCACCGCGCTCTCGCTGGGCCGGCTGGCGGACGCGGGTGAGAGCCGGACGATGCTCTTCCGCAAGGCCCTCGTGCGCGCGGGGATCATCTTCGCCCTCGGCCTCGCGCTGCAGGGGTTTCCGCACTACGACCTGCCGCATCTGCGCATCCCGGGCGTGCTGCAGCGCATCGCGATCGCCTACCTGATCACCGCGGTCGTGGTGCTGCTCACCGGCGTGCGCGGCCAGGCGCTGACCCTGGTCTGTCTCCTGATTGGCTACTGGACGCTCCTGACCCTGGTGCCGGTGCCCGGCGTCGGCCGCGGGGTGCTCGAGCCCGAGAAGAACCTCTCGAACTGGCTCGACTTCCGGCTCCTCGGGGTGAATCACGTCTGGCAGGAGACGCGGACGTGGGACCCGGAGGGCCTGCTGAGCACGCTGGGGGCAGTCGGCTCGGTGATCTGCGGCGTGCTCGTCGGCCACTGGGTGCGCTCGGGACGCGGCGTCGGGGCCAAGGCCTTCGGCCTCTTCTACGCGGGGGCCACGACGCTGGCGGCGGGTTGGATCTGGAGCCGCGTCTTCCCCATCAACAAGAGCCTGTGGACCAGCTCCTACGTGCTGCTGTCGGCCGGGATCGCGTGCCTGCTGCTGGCCGCCATCTTCTGGCTGGTCGACATCAAGGGGCTCCGAGGCTGGACCACCCCGTTCCTGGTCTTCGGGACCAACGCGATCACCGCCTACTGGCTGTCGACGCTGTGCGGGATCGTGCTCGACTGGATCACCTTCACGCGAGCGCCGGACGGGCAAGAGGTGGTGCTGAAGACCTATCTCTACGACACGCTCTACGCGTCGTGGCTCTCGCCGTCGAACGCCTCGCTGGCCTACGCGGTCACCTACGTGGTGGTCTGGCTCGGGCTGCTGAGCGTGCTCTACCGGCGCCGGATCTTCATTCGTATCTGAGGGCGTATCTGAGGGCGCATCTGAGGGCGGGGCTCCCTCAGCGCGCCTCCCGGCTCATCCGCGCGTAGTCGCGGTAGTTGATGAGCCGGATGCCTTCCTCGGTGACCGTGTTCTTCACCCGCTCGTCGGTGAGCGTCGCGAGCTCGACCTCGCGCTCGCGGTTGTAGATGGCGTCGGGGCGCGTCTCGACGTGGCCGGGATGGCAGGAAACCTCGGTGACGCCCGGCTTGAGCGCCCGCAGCATGGACACCATCACCTCCACGCTGATCTTCGACATGTCGGTCTTGCCGAACTCGGGCTGGCCCCAGAAGCGACCCACGAACACCACGTCGGAGAAGCCGCGCACCGGCACGTTGTAGCGACGTCCCGCGGCCAGGAAGAGGCGCGCGACGTTGAAGAGCCGGTGCAGGTGGTGGTGCGAGTCGATGTGGTCGGGTGGGCTGCCCACCATCCGGACGAAGGCGGCGAGCTGGCGGTCGATCTGCTGCTGGACGGCGGGGAGATCCTGCATGTCGGTGAAGAGCTTCCCGCGGTTGTCGAACGAGACGTGGATACCCAGTCCCAGCTTGGGCCGCTTGCGCGCCTGCTCGATGGCGGCCTCGGCGTCGGGCCCGTCGACCAGCAGGCTGGCGCTGGTCACGATGCCGGTGTCGTGGGTCTCGAAGATGCCCTGGTCGATCTCGGCCGACAGGCCGAGGTCGTCGGCATTGACGACCAGGTAGCGGGCCGGCGCCAGCCCCGCCGCGGCCCGTCGAGCGGCCAGCACGCTCGCGGTGGCCGCTCCGAGGCCGGCGACGAGGAAGCCTCGTCTGGACATCGATGAGCCCATGGCACCTTAAACATAGCGTGAGCCGGTAAAAAATGCCCGGGATAGTGCGGTCGGGACACTCGTGCGATGATCGCCTCATGAAGGGTCTGGCGACCGCGCTGGCTCTATCCCTGGTCGTGAGTGGGACGGTGGCCCAGGCCCAGGCGCCCCGCGTGGTCGAGCCCGAGCAGTCCCGGCCCTGGGCGGCCTACTTCTCACCCGGCGGCGGCGCGGCCCAGGCGGTGGTGGAGGCCCTCGTGCGCGCCCGCCACACCGTCCTGGTCCAGGCCGAGACGCTGAGCTCGCCCCAGATCACCAAGGCGCTGACCGACGCGGAGCATCGCGGGGTCAAGGTGGAGATCATCCTCGATCGCCGGCACGGCAAGGGCCGGCCGTCGTCGGCCGACACCCTCGCCCGGGAGGGGGTCGGCGTGCTCATCGACCGCATGCACACCACCGGCAGCAACGTGATGGTGATCGACACCGAAGTGGTCCTGACCGGCAGCTTCGGCTACACCGTCGCGGCGGAGCGCGAGAACGTCGAGAATCTCCTGGTCATCCACGCTCCCGCGCTCGCCGCCCGGTACGGCGAGAACTGGCAGGTCCACGCCGCCCACTCCGTCCGCTACGCGGCTGCTCCCTAGCGGCGTCAGTCTCCCGAGACCGCCGGCCTAGGCCTCGACCCAGGGGGTCCAGAGCTGGAACCACTCCTCGGGCGGGTTCACGAAGCCCTTCACCTTCGGGCTCAGGACCACCAGGTTCAGGTCGTTGCAGATGGGGAAGAACGCGGCGTCCTCCTCCATGATGATCCGGTCGATCTGCTTGTAGATCGCGGCGCGCTTCTTGTCGTCGAGCTCGGCCCGCGCGCTGTCGAGCAGGCCGTCCACCCTGGGGTTCGCGTACCAGCCCACGTTCACGCCCTTGTCGGGCTGGCGCGTGGAGCGGGCCACGATGTCGATCCAGAAGTTGCTGGTCATGCCCCACGAGAGCTGGTAGGCCCCGTGGCCCGGGCGCAGCCCCTGGAACATCTTGGAGAGGTAGGTGATCCAGTCGAAGGTCTCGAGCTTCACCTTGATGCCCACCTTGGCGAGATCGCGCTGGATCCACTCCGCCATCGCCACCGGGATCATCTGGCCCGAGCCCGACGTCGAGGTCCAGAACGTGGTCTCGAAGCCGCCCCCGAGGCCCGCGTCCTTGAGCAGCGCCTTGGCCTTCTCCGGGTCGTAGGAGTAGGGCTTGTACTTCGGGTCGTAGGCGACGGTGGCGGGGGAGATCATGCTCCACGCCGGCTTCGCGGTGCCGCGGAGCAGCTCCTTGCACATCCGGTCCTTGTCGACCGACATCTGGAGCGCCTTGCGCACCCGCACGTCCTTGAACTTGTCGTCCTTCATGTTCAGGTGCCAGTACCAGATGTGAGGGGCGTTGGACTGCAGCACCTGGTACTTGTCCTTCCGTAGCGCCTCCACCTCGTCGGGCGGGGGCGCGAGGATGAAGTCGACCTCG
>DATAOI010000016.1 GCA_036265815.1 Gemmatimonadales bacterium | reverse complement strand
GAACGCGACCAGAACGTCCTCCTCGAGTCCGAGTCAGGGGAGCGCTTCGTCCTCAAACTGGCCAATCCTGCCGAACGGCGTGAGGTGCTCGAGGCCGAATGTGCGGCCATGCTCCATCTGGAGCCGAGCGGACTCACCCCCCGACTGATCCGTACCGTCGAGGGCTCCGCGATCGGCATGCACGGTCCCCAGTTCGTGCGACTCATCTCGGTGCTGCCGGGCACGACACTCGGAACGGCGCGTCTCCACACGAACGCCTTGCGGCGGGACCTCGGTCGCGCGGTCGGTCGCCTGGGCCGCGCGCTCACGAACTTCGATCATCCGGCCTTCCATCGTGATTTCCATTGGGACCTCGCGAACGCCGAGCGCGTCATCGGCACGTATCTCCCCCTGGTCGCCGACACTGCGCTCGCCCCGCGGATCGCAGCATTTGCCGCGTACCATCGGGCCCATGTCGTCCCGATGCTCCCGGACTTCCGGCGCGGCGTCATCCACGGCGACGCCAACGACTACAACGTCCTCATCGACGAGGCACGCCAGTCCGTCACGGGGATCCTCGACTTTGGCGACATGGTGTACAGCCACAGCGTCAACGACGTCGCGATCGCGATGGCATACGTCGCCCTCAGCGCGGCCGATCCGTTGGCCGCGGCCGCAGCGGTCGTCGCCGGTCACCACGAGACGCGCCCGCTGACCGAGCCCGAGCTGCAGGCACTCTTCAGCTTGATGTGCATGCGACTCTGCATGAGCGCGTGCGTCTCCGCGAAGCAGACCGCGGAACGCCCCGGGGACGACTACCTTCGGATCAGCCAGGGACCCCTGGCCAGGACGTTGCCGATCCTCGCGGCGATCCATCCACGATTCGCTCACTACACCTTTCGCGATGCCTGTGGCCTGCCGCCCGTGCCGCATGCCCCGCGCGTCATGGCCTGGCTGGCGGAGCAATCGGCACGGTTCGCGCCCCTGATCGGCCGCGATCTGCGCACGACTCCGGTGGCACCGATCGATCTCAGCGCCGGCAGCGCGTTGGTTTCCAGCGAACCGTCCGAGAACACTCCAGCCGAACTCGATCGCCGCATACAGCGCCGGCTCGCCGAGCGCGGCGCGACGGTCGGTGCCGGGGGATACGACGAGGCCCGGCTGATCTATGCCTGGCCGAACGAGCCGACGGGAACCGAGCCGCGTACGATCCATATCGGACTCGACCTCTCGCTGGCTCCCGGATCCCCACTCCATTCGCCGCTCGACGGTGTGGTGCATGGATTCGAGAACGCTGCCGCCCACCACGACTACGGGCCCGTCATCGTCCTGCGCCATCGGACGGAGGGTCCGGACTCCGTGGAGTTCTATTCACTGTACGGGCACCTGTCGTGCGACTCGCTCGAGGGACTCCGGGTCGGACAGCCGATCGCGAAGGGCGCGGTGTTCGCCCGCGTCGGCAGCGCACCCTCCAACGGCGACTGGTGGACCCACGTCCACGTCCAACTGGTCACCGACCTCCTTGACGTCGCGTGCAACGTGGACGGCGTCGTTCGCGCGAGCCAGCGGCGTGTGTGGAAAAGCCTCTGTCCCGATCCGAACCTGATCCTTGGGATTCCGATGGAGGAGCTACCGCATCATGTACCGACGTCAGCAATTGCGGCAGCGCGTCACGCGCACGTCGGCGGCAACGTACGCGTGTCCTACGGCGCGAACCCACTCAACATCGTCCGCGGCTACAAACAGTACCTGTACGACGATGCGGCACACCGTTTCATCGACGCGTACAACAATGTGGCGCACGTGGGCCACTGCCACCCGCGCGTGGTCCGCGCCGTCAGTGACCAACTGGCCGTGCTCAACACGAACACCCGCTACCTGCAGGAGCAGCTCACCGAGTATGCGGAGCAATTGACGGCGCTGTTTCCGACGTCGTTGAGCGTCTGCTACTTCACGGCCTCGGGCAGCGAGGCCAACGAACTCGCGCTCCGCCTCGCGCGCGCACGGACCCGGGCGCGCGATGTGATCGTGATGGACTCGGCCTATCACGGTCACACCACGACCTTGATCGACATCAGCCCATACAAGCATGCGGGCCCGGGCGGCGAGGGCGCACCGGATTGGGTGCACCGGTCGCCGCTCCCCGACGTTTACCGCGCGCGCGGCGCTCACGCCGACCCCGGCTCGTGGTTCGCGTCGCGGGTCGGGGAGGTGATCGCCGATCTCGCCGCGAAGGGACGACGTCTCTCGGGCTACATCGCCGAGACCTGCCCGAGCGTGGGCGGGCAGATCATGCTTCCGAAGGGGTTTCTGGCCGACGTGTACGCGCGCGTGCGCGCGGCCGGCGGGATCTGCATCGCGGACGAGGTCCAGACGGGCTTCGGCCGTCTGGGCACCCACTTCTGGGCCTTCGAGGCCCACGACGTCACGCCCGACATCGTCGTCCTCGGCAAACCGATCGCGAATGGCTATCCGATGGGGGCGGTGATCACCACGCGCGCCATCGCCGAAAGCTTCGACAACGGCATGGAGTTCTTCAGCACCTTCGGCGGCAGCACGGCTGCGTGCGTGGCCGGCCGCATGACGCTGCAGGTGACCCTCGACGAGGAGCTCCAGCGGAACGCACTCCTCGTGGGCGAGCGGTTGTTGAGCGGATTGAAGCCCTTGATGGGGGAATTCGAGATCGTCGGGGATGTGCGCGGATCGGGCCTCTTCCTCGGCGTGGAGCTCGTCCGTGACCGGCACACCCTCGAGCCGGCACCAGACGAAGCGGCCTTCGTGGTCGATCGCATGCGCCAGCGCGGCGTGCTCGCAGGCACCGACGGGCCGTACCACAACGTCATCAAGATCCGTGGCCCGATGACGCTCTCGCTTGCCGACGCCCACCAAGTCGTGGACACACTGGCCCGCGCGCTCCGCGAACTGCCGGGCCGAAGGCCGGTCGGTACGTCCACAGTGAGACCGGAGAACGGTCGTGAACAATAACGGCCTGCTGAAGGTCACGTCCCTGCTCTCGCTCCTCTTGCTGACGCTTCACGTGACGGACGACATTGTCCGTGGGATATCGAAGGCCGAGTCCTCAAATACTGCGCTGGTCGTCCTGGTGGTCTTCCTGTACGGCACCCTGGTGCTCGCCGACCGGCGATCGGGGCACATCATCATGTTCCTCGTGGGGTTCTTCGCGGCAATCATTCCTGTCATGCACATGAGGGGGTCACACTATCCCGAGATTGCCGCGTCCACCGGCGGCTTCTTCTTCGTCTGGACACTCTGGGCACTCGGCGCGCTCGGGGGCGTCACCATGATGCTCTCGGTGCGCGGCCTGTGGAGCCTGCGACGGGGAGGCACACGTAATTGAACGATGCCGCTGCCTAACATGCGCGTGAAGCTGGCGGCGCCGTCTTTCTGAGGCAGTCTTCTGTTTTTGCGAAATCGCCTAGTTCGCGCCGCAGCGTCCTCGACTACTTCAGTGAGGCTAGGATGCTTATTGGTGTGCACGCGCTGATCTATTCACCGCAAGCGGAGCAGGTCCGGGCATTTCTTCGCGATGTCCTGCGCTGACCGTCAGTCGATGCGGGGAACGACTGGCTCATCTTTGGGCTGCCCCCCACCGAGTTGGCCGTGCATCCGGGTCCACCCCTGGCGGAGGGAGAAACGTCCCCGGCCATGGAGCTGTACCTGATGTGCGATGACCTCGATTCCACTGCGGCAGAGCTCCGGACTCGAGGTGTGGACTTGGCTCGACCGATTACTGAGGCCGGGTGGGGCCGAGTGACCGCCGTCCGGTTGCCGGACGGCAGCGCGCTTGGCCTTTATCAGTAGCGCATGCGCGAGCGAGTCGCTTGCAGCTGATGCGCAGGTCGTCGTGGCGGATGCAATTGGATATGTGGAACCGGCGTCCCAGTCCCTGATATCTCGGCGCCTTCCTGACCAGGCTCGGTGCTACCGCCCTTCGTCCCTCAGCGCCCTGACCGGATCCATTCCGGCCGCTCTCCGCGCCGGTAGGTAAGATGCGACCGCGGCCACGCCGAGCAGGACGACTGGTACTCCCACGAACGTGAGCGGATCGGTGGCGCTCACGCCTACCAGGTAGCTCGCCATCACTCGAGTGAGCGCTACAGACGCGACCAGCCCTAGCGCGATTCCCACACCCGCCACGATCAGGCCCTGGCCGAGGATGAGCTCGCGGATCTGTCCCTCGTTCGCGCCCAGGGCAACTCGCACTCCGATCTCGCGGGTACGCTGTCGAGCCGAGGAGGAAATCACGCCGTACAAGCCGAGGGCTGCGAGGATCAGCGCCAGCACGGCGAAGGTGCTTGTCAGCGCCAGCAGAAACCTGGTCTGGGCCATGGCTTCCGTGACCCAGGATTGCAGGGTGTTGAGATCGGCCACCGGAACATCCTTGTCCAGGGCCGCGACCGCCGCACGGATCTGCGGCATGAGGCTCGTCGGGTTCGTGGCGGTTCGCACTACGAAGGTGAGCGGCAGAAACGACTGGAAGACGTACGGGTAGTAAATCGTCTCCCGGCTCTCCGACGCGAGTGAAGTCGATCGAACATTGGCCACCACGCCGACGATGGTGACCGGCAGTCGCTCCATCGCGAAGGTCTTCTCGTTGACATGGTCCACCAGGATCTGGGCCCCCAGCGGATTTTCCCGGCGGAAGACCCGAGTCGCGAATTTCTGGTCGACCACTACCACATCCTGGGCCTGCTCTTCGTTGTCCGCTCGAACAAAGGTGCGGCCGGAGAGGAGCGGGATTTTCATCGCTTCGAAGTAGCCGGGCAGCACCGACTTGTTGTCGGCCATGTTGGTCCGGTAGGCGTCGTCCGACTCGCCGATTCTGCCGTAGGATCCGACCGCATACTGTTCGCCCCCCGCGAGCGGAAGCGGCGTCACGCCTCCGACGACCTCCACGCCCGGAATGGCGGCGAGACCATCGCCCAGCTGGTTGACGAAGTTGGCCCGGGACTGCGACGTGAGATACTTGATGAGTGGGAGCGGTGCAATAAACGTCACCGCATTCTTCGGATCAAATCCGGGATTGACCTTCTGAATCTCGGCGAAGCTCCGCACCATCAATCCGGCCCCGATTAGCAGAACCAGTGACAGAGTCATTTCGCTCACGACCAGTACCGTGCGGAGCTTGTTGCCCCGCGCGCCGCCTGTATCGGTGCCCCGGTCGCGCAGACCGTCCGCCAGATTGCCGCTGACTGCTCGGAGCGCCGGAGCGAGACCAAACAGGAGCGCGGCGACCGCTGCTGCCGTGGCCGCAAAGGCGAATGCGCCCGCATCGAGCGATACCTGATCGATCCTCGGCAGGTTGGCTGGACTGAGCGCCTTGATCACTTTGATCCCGGCCCACGCGAGCAGAAGTCCCAGGCTGGTGCCGCCGGCTGAGAGCACCAGACTCTCCGTCAGCATCTGGGCCACGATGCGGCCCCGGCCGCTGCCGATCGCCGCACGAACGGCAATCTCCCGGCCCCGCTCGGATGCGCGCACCAGCATGAGGTTTGCGATATTGGCGCAGGCAATCAGGAGCACAAAGGCAACCGCGCCCAGCAATGCCAACAGCGCCGGCCGGGCGTGTTCCACTACATCGTGATGCATCCCACCGACCACGATCTGCATCTTCTGGGTGGCGTGAAACTGGTGGGTCTCGCGCAGACTCGTCGCGATACGGTCCATGTCGCTCTGGGCCTGCTCCAGGGTAGCCCCTTGCTTGAGCCTGGCGACAATAGTTAGCCAGGCCGCTTCCCGCTCGAAATCCCCGAGATTGCTCGGCAGAACACCCCAGGCATCGATGTTGGTCGGCATCGCGGCGTCGGCGGGGAGATAGATCCGGAAGTCTTTGGGCAACACCCCGACCACCTGCGATCCCCAGCCATCCATGAGGATGGTCTTGCCGATAACGCCCAGGTCGCCGCCGAAACGCCGCTGCCACAGCCCGTAACTCAACACCACCTTGCCAGGCGGCAGCTTGGGGTCTGGATTGCCAAACTGTTTGGGATCGATCGGAAAGGCGTCTTCCGACACGTGGGTCCGCCCCAGCACCGGCTGGACGCCGAGGAGACTCAGAAGATTCCAGGTGACGTAGGCGTTGGTGACCCGCTCCGGCGGGCCGTCACCGGTGAGCGTACCGCTGACGGCGATGGCACCGGCAATTCCATCGAACTGGGTGGCCTGAGCCTGGTAATCCTTGAAGTCGGGACCGGAGACCAGCGAGCGAGCAACGTTGGTCGTGGGCAGGCGAGTCCACACGAACGCCAGCTGGTCCGGGTCTTTGAAGGGCAGAGGCCGGAACAGCACCGCGTTGGCCACACTGAAGATCGCGACATTGCTGCCGATGCCCAGCGCCAGGGTCAGCAGAATAACCGCGGTGAAGAGCGGTCTCCGCCCGAAAGAGCGGACCGCATACTTCACGTCCTGCAGGACGTCTTGCATCATTGGATTGCCTTCGGAATTGCCGGGATGGCGGCCGACAGAACCCGATAGCCCCGGCCAGTGTGAGCCGGGACTATCGGACGACCGACCGCGAGACCCACGTCTCTGTTACTGTCCTGAGCTCTCACCCAGGGCGACGAGAAGCTCGTCCAGCTGATCGAACGTCTCGACCATTGCATCGGCTGCTCCGGTGCCGGCAGCGTCGAGCGCTTCCTTCGAAGGATAGTTCTCCTGCAGGACCACCAGCGTCTTGCCGCCCTTTTCCTCGAAGGTCACCGTGGTGACCGGCCCGCCCTCGCCACCTTCCTCGTTGGTCCACGCGAGGCGCAAATACGGCTTCACTTCGACATACGTACCGAAAAACGCGGCAGGCTCGGGGCCACCGAGGTCGAATACCAATCGGTACTTGCCTCCGACACGAGCATCCACCTCGCAGGACAGCAGGGCCATTCCCATCGACTTGGGCACCCACCAACGCTTGAGCAGCTCGGCCTTGGTAAATGCCTCGAACACGATGCGCGCCGGGCCGTTGATGGTCCGCGTGACAACCACCTCGCGGTCCGACTTCCGTTCCACCGTGGTGCGGTTCTTCACGGGGCCGGGCTCACTTTCGATTCTTGCGTTCATCGCTCTTCTCCTTTCGGGTCAGTTCCTCGACAACCTTGTCCAACTCGTCGAAGCGTTCGTCCCAGCGCTGGCGGTACCTCTCGAGCCACGCCGTCTCTTCCTCCAATCGGCGCGGGCCCAGCCGGCACGTCCGCACGCGCCCGTTCTTCTTCGTGGTGACGAGCCCCGCCTGCTCCAGAACGCCGACGTGCTTCTTCATGCCCGTGAGCGTCATCTGGAACTTCTCGGCAAGGTCCGTGATCGAAGCGTCGGCTCGTCCGAGCTGCTCCAGAACGCCACGCCGCGTGGCGGCCGAGAGCGCGGCGAACGAAGTATCAAGTCGGGTCGTCATATACTGAACCATATGGTTCAGTAGTTTAACGCAAGCGTTCGCGGCATGCAAGGGGTGGCCGCGAAGAACGATGCGTCCTACGATCTCAGCAGAGCGCGCATCCGTGATCGGTCAGACCACCATCGCTGCCTCTACTGCGACGACGTCCTTGCCGAACGGCCGCATCGTGACGCGCGGCTGCCCGGCACCGACACAGTGGCGTTCCGTGAAGTCCTGCCCTACCTCTCCCTCGAACCCTTCCGCCGCTGTTGGTACACCCAGTTTCTGGTTGCCCTCAAGGAGTCGGCATTGCCCGCCCCGGCAGGTCCGACAGATGTGGTCTATCGGTTTCTCTATCTGCCCACCCTTCCGGCCGGCCATCAGTGTGCGGATCGAGCGCCGAGACAGTATCCGCATGACCGTCAGCCAGACCGAGGGTTGGGGGGGGGCTACGATCCGAAAGGCCTCGCATGGACGCGAACCGTTCGGTTGCCATTGCCGGCCTGGGACTCATTGGAGCTGGCGCTCGCGGCGGCCCACTGCCCTCTGACGTATTCGGAGGTCCTGGAAGAGTTCCTCAGATCTGAGCTCGCTCATCACTCGTGAAGGTGTTCAGTGGTCAGCTCGTATCTCCCATCTGTTAACCACTCAACCGTTGCGAAAGATGAGAAGAGGGCTACTGACATTTTTGCGAGTTGTCTTTATACCCAGCACTCAATTGAGGGTTGGTTGAAGGGCCGGGTGGTCCCGTGCTTCCTTCGCTCCCCAGGCAGCGCTCCGGTCGGGTAGATTCCACTGCATCCGCTTCGGCCGATTCGCGTCCGGCTTATGCACGCCCATAAGGCTTTGATACATGTCTCTTCCACCGGTTTAGCCCAACGTATCGCACCAAGGAAGGCCGTAGGTTGCGAATCGTGGTATTTGGCGCGGGCGCCGTGGGCGCCTACTTCGGCGGCCGGCTCGCGGAGACGGATGAGGACGTCGCCTTCATCGCCCGCGGCGCGGCGCTACGCGCGATCCGTGAACGCGGGCTGCGCGTCACGAGCACCGACGGCGATTTCGTGATCCAGCCGGCCCACGCTTCCGATACCCCCGCCGAGCTGGGCCTCGCCGACGTCATCCTCCTGGGCGTCAAGGCCTGGCAGGTCCCCGACGCCGCCCGCGCCATGGGCCCGCTCCTGGGCCCCGACACCTTCGTCGTCCCCCTCCAGAACGGCGTCGAGGCCCCCGCCCAGCTCGCCGCCGTCCTGGGCCCCGAGCGCGTGCTCGGCGGCCTCTGCCGCATCCTCGCCTGGATCGCCGCCCCCGGCGAGATCCGCCACGAGGGCGTCGAGCCCTACATCGGCTTCGGCGAGCTGGCCGGGGGCCTGAGCCCTCGGGTCGAGCGGCTCCAGCAGGTCTTCGCCCGGTGCCGCGGCGTCACCGCCGAGGCGCTCGAGGACGTGCGGGCCGAGCTGTGGCGCAAGTTCCTGTTCATCGCCTCGGTCAGCGGGGTGGGCGCCGTGACCCGGGCGCCCATCGGGGTGTTCCGAAGCCGGCCCGAGACCCGCGCGCTGCTCGAGCGCGCCATGCGCGAGGTGCTGGCCGTCGCCCGCGCCCATGGGGTGGCCCTCCCGGACGACACGGTGGAGGAGACGCTCGCCTTCACCGACACGGTGCCGGCGGAGGGGACCGCGTCCATGCAGCGCGACCTCATCGCCGGGCGGCCGTCGGAGCTGGAGGCGCAGAGCGGGGCGGTCGTGCGGCTGGGGCGGGAGAAGGGGGTGCCGACGCCGGTGCACGAGTCCTTCTACCGCTCACTGGTGCCGCTCGAGCTGCGGGCGCGGGGGTGATCGCGTTCGACGACTGCTGGTCCGGGATGCCGGTCTGTGGCCGCATGGCCGCGCCCAAGGACGCGGTCGGCGTCTGGCCCACGCCCTCAGCCGAACGGGTTACCCACTGGCCAGCGTGTCGCTTGTGCACGTGGCGGTAAGCAGGGATCATGCGTCCGCTCGCAGAGCTCAGCCAACTCGCCACCAGTCGGAGGATATCGTGAACACCCGAGGCCGCCTCTCCTCTCGCGGCGCAACCAATGCCTTGCTCGCAATAATCTGCGCCCTGTTGGCGCTGCAGCTCGTCAGTGCCCACGCGGAGGCACTCCTTCCGCGACCGTTGATGGCCGAAGGGGCCCGGAGAGCCGGCACGTCGGCCGACGCTCCTCAGCCCGTCTACCTGGTCAGCGGACCCGCCGGCGGCAAGCTCGATATGTTGCCCGTGGCGGTAGTCTACCTGGACAAGAACGGGGCCCTGGAGGATGCCGTCGGCCCGGATGGCTCGGTACGTGTGCGCGTGATTCCTTGAGTCAGCATGGGCCGACGCCCTTGATCCCCCTGAAGGCGGCCTGGCGCTTGATCGCCTGAAGTCCGAAAACCTGCTGCTCACGGCCCAATGGTTCGACCCTCGTAGCCGACTTCGGCGGCAAGCTGCTTCCGATCCCGACATCATCTGATGGGGCGGGCAACGTGGAGGGGGTCAGCAAGGCGGGTCGGGAGGGGGAATCGGTACGTCTACCACGAAGCTGGGCAGCGCGGTGACGCTACCGCCACCGCGTTTTCGCACCGGCTGCCCTCAGCGCTCAACTCTTGAATTGCACTGACCGAAGCACAGCTAACAACGTTTCCTGCTCGTGCGGGTCGTCGGTCGTCGCGCTCATGGTGAGATGAACGTGTGGGCGAATAGTGTCGTCAGCATGACCTGGACTTGATAGGGACGGCTGAGCGAGAGAAGGTAGCAAAGATCCAGCTGCCGATGCTCGCGATCCCAGTTTGTGAAACGCGGCCCGCATGGCGACGGCGCTCGCCGCGGGCTTGCTGGGGCTGGCCTCCAAGCCCGCGCCTTCCTGGCCGGGCTCGCCTACGTCAGCCGTATATCGAAGTGCGCCTTGAGCGCGCGCGTGATGTCGGTTCCCACGATGCTCATATACTTCGCGTTCTCGAGTGAGAAGTGGGCCTGATACTCGCGACCGACCTGGAGCTTGCCCGCGTAGGCGTCAGCACAGTTGGGTTTCAGTTTCACAAGATAGGGTTTCCGTTCCGTTTTCACAGCGAGACTCCTTCCTCGGTCGGATGGCGCGCCAGGCTCTCCGGCTGTGTACTTCTCGGCGTTCCGTGGCCGGATATATGCCCAGGCGGCCTTGATCCAGCCGGGCGTACCTCGCGTCGCCGGTGAATCCGCTTGAGCATCCGGGTGCCAGGTTCAAGGAGTGTTGATGCCGTGAGCTTAAGCTCGAGTTGCTCATCTTCGAGCTGCGGCTCGCTGGAGCGCCGGCGGAGATACTGGCACCGCTCTGGGAGGCGATCGACGGACTACTCAGGGCGGGGGACGGATGCCGTAAAAAGCGGCCGCCGCACGGAGCAAGCCATGCGGCGGTCTAGGGAGCAGCTCCGGTAACTCCAACTGGACAGAGTTCCTCGCTAGGAGGGCGGCGGGATCGAAAGCCCGCCCGGGCCATTCCCGTGCACCGCCTTCGAGGGGCGGCACGTGAAGTATATGCGTCAGCCCCTCTCCACGCTACTCGACCCCAGGCTCGCCCGTTCCGCCACGAGCCCCCGACCCCGCTTGGGGGCCCTAACGGGTATAGTCAGGGGACAGCTGCGCCTGGTGCAGCCGAGGTAGGAACCTCTGGAGCCGCCGCCCCGCCGGAGCGGACGGTGGCGGATGAGATTGTGCGCTTGCTGAAGACGGCGGCCAGGATGCACGAGCCGGAGCGCCTGAAGGCGACTCGGGACACCTTTCACGATACGGTGGCGGGCCTCTTGGCCCCTCCACTACCACGTCATCCCCTCCATTCTGACCTCCTGAAACGCTCGCCGGGCGCTATACTAGGGGCGTCGCGTCAACCGAACATCAACGCTACTGGCCTCGAGCACCGCCAAGCCGAGCGGCCGCCGGCACGACCGGCCACGCAGGCCCCTCTCACACCCCACACGAAGCCGTCCACGCCTAGTCCTCAATATCTCAGGCAAGGAGTTTCTGTGACGAACTTCAGCAAGGACCAACTTGACAAGATTCGCGCTCTCCTGGAGAAAGTGGGTGTAAAGCCGGAGTGCCCTGCCTGCAAGAAGGGCATGCTGGTGCTCGACCGCGGACAGTTCGGACTCTATGAAGTAGCCCAGTGGCGCGAGGACCCCACGCGAGCGCCTGGAGGCACGGCGGGATCGACTGGGAGAATCGCAACGTGTGTGCTCTTTACCTGCAATAGCTGCGGCTTCGTCCGAATGCACTCGCTCATGGCGCTCGGCCTAGACAACATGATGTGAAGAAGTCTGCACCGATCCGTCCATGTCTGACGCTATCGCGCGACACGGGCACCACCTTGCGCGAGGAGATTCACACCAAGCGGCGCAGCGCGTAGGGGTGTGGGAAGGACCAGACCGTGGCCGGGCCCGGGTGGCAAGGTAGCCGCGGAGCGGAGCAGACAGCTCCGGTCCGCTCACGGGTCGTCCGGGATGGGTGTCGAGCTTGGCGAGGGCGACATGCAGTGTTGGGCCGCCGCACAGCTCGCACGTTGGCGCCGGCGGTTGTACTTAAGGCACAAAGTACCGTCAGATTCGGAGCGATTGCGAGTGGTCGCCGCGGCCAACAATGAAGGATCTCGACCGCCATTCAGTGAGCCTGCGCACACCTGGCATCCGGCCACCCCCCCATACTGAACGGTGAGGGGGAGTTCGCTCGACCGCATCGCCCCCGCTGTAGACGTAGCTTGGGGGAGGTGTCCGATCATGGAGACGATCCCAACGAGACATTCTCAAGGCTCGTGCCTACGATGCCAGGCGCCGCTGGCCGAGGGCGCGCGCTACTGCCCCCTCTGCGGCGTCTCGGTGAGCGAGGCTGCCACCGGGGAGTATACCCGCTACGACCTGGATCGGTTCTTCAACTATGCCCTGGACATGCTCTGCATCGCGGGAATCGACGGCTATTTCAAGCTGGTCAATCCCTCCTTCGAGCGGGTCTTGGGCTACACCACGGTGGAACTGCTGAAGACCCCCTTTGTCGAGCTAATCCACCCCGAGGACCGGAGCGACACAATCGCGGAGGTGAGCAAGCTCGCCAACGGTCTCGAGACCATCTGTTTCCAGAATCGCTATCGCTGCAAGGACGGCAGCTACCGGCGGCTGGAGTGGACGTCCTACCCGGAGCCAGCCACTGGGCTGATCTACGCGGTGGCCCGGGACGTCACCGAGCGGGACCGGGCGGATCGCCAGACGGCGGGGGCGTGACCGTCCCCTCGCGCTGCTGCTGTACTACGCCCTAACTCTGAAGCTGATGTCAGTCTGGCGCGATGTGGGCCACCATCGGTTAGCATGCTCGCCGTGCGGGCGCAGCCAGGGCCAGACAGACGGCCTTGTGGTACCGCCACTCCGCTGTCTTTCCTGCGTGTGTCGCTGCGCGAGGCCGCCGTCACCCATAAGCCCACCGTACACTTCAGTATACTTCTAGAGTCCTCTACCCAGGCCTCAGTTGAATCCGGTCTTGTACAAGGGCTTCACCATCACGGCGCGCACGTTTCAGGTACATGGCTCCGGCCGCTGGACCCTTGATCTCTTGATTGGCCGCAATAGGGACTTGCGGGCCTTCAGCGGCCCTAGCACCTACCCCACAGAAGAATCGGCCATCACGGGTTGTTGTGAGTTCGGTCAACGTATCATCGATGGGCGAGTGCGGAATTGCTCGGTCGATGACTTGTCCTGAGACTGATGCCTTACCAGGGCTCGTAGCTACCGGGCTAGCAGGAGAGCCGACCCCAAACTCTCCTGATTCCAGAAGCGTCGGCTGTGAGGATTGACGGTCAGCATAGAGGAACCGGTGCGTCGACCGACCGCGGACTCCCCCGGGAGTGCGGGCCGCCTTCTCTCCGGCGTCTTCGTAGTAGGGCCTCACCAGCTACCCCGTACAGCCACGGTGGGGCCCCCTCACATGAGTGCCCGTCCCTCAATTCCAGTCTGTGAAATCCCCGGGTGTGGGAAGCCGGCCGCCGCCGTCATGCGGGCGCCGGCGGAGGTCCCCGGGAAGGAGCACTCGCTGTGTCCAGGGCACGCCTCGTGGCTCGCACTGAGGCTGGGGAGAGTGGGCGTGACCTACACCTCCCGACCTCTGGCCGCTGCCTGATTAGCAGGTGTACAAATATCTGTGCCAACTTCGCCTGAAACTAAAGGGGCCCCTTCGGGACGCAGGCTGCCAAGAGGATCGCCAGGAGGTCCTTCCCGGTGCTCGGTGGTGACGGGGACCCGATTGCGACACTTTCTCGGGAAAACTGTCGCGTCCGCCCTCACTTCCCGCTCATCTTTCCTCTATCGGCCGCCTGGGCGACTGGTACCTTCTGCCCCACGCCAACCTGCACCAGCTTGTCGGTCCGTTCCGCCCCCCACCGGGACCAACAGCTGGGGCGAGTACCACTGGTGCGTCGGCGTGGTGGTTCGCCAGCAGCGCGACATGGCGCTCACCACCAAGCCGGAGCGGAGCAGCAACGTCGGCATGCGGAACTTCCAGACCCGGGCCGCCACGGCCGGCGAGATCGTGCTGAGCGCGGCCACCAACGCCTTCCAGGTCGCCGCCGAGCTGGTGGTGCGGGTGGACAGCACGGCCCTGCCGCGGGGCTGGAAGGCGGAAGTGCTCGCCCCAGCGTCGGAGACCAGGCTGTCGGAGGCCACCGAGCGGAAGGCCCGCCTGCTCGGCGCCCACGGCCGCCTGCTGGAGCCGGGAGCGACGGCGCTGGTGCCGGTGCGGGTGACCCCGCCGCCCGAGGCGCCGCCCGGGTCGGCCGCCGACGTCAGGATCGAGGCGGCGCTGCTGCCGCTGGTGGCGGGGACGCGCACGCCGATCGGCAACGGATTCACCTATCGGGTGGTGGTGGACAGCACGAAACGGTGCCCGTGCCGATAGCAGCCCGGCGTTGTCCTCGTCGTCCGCGTGAGACCCGCTTGATCATCCCGGAGCACATTGTCCAATAGCGTTCGGCCGACCCCTGCCGCCCGGCGCGGGCCCCGACGCTGGCGGTCCCACGTTGGCGACGACACATTGCGGTACCTCTCGATACGGCCTGGCCGTGGCCGACGAGCAAGCATCACGGCTACTTCCTGGACTCACCTCACGCGCCGCGATGGCGCTGCCCGAGGCCTGCACCTTTCCCACCCTGTCCGGAGCTAGGTCAGACTGACTTGTAGGATGGAATCGCCCCTGCCAACTTGTTGCCGCGCCAGAGCGACGGATGGCTCGACGAACGGATGTGAGGTAACCTATGCCGATCACATACCTACCGGATTTGCACCTCGATCTCATTCGCACGACCTGCATCGGGATGATTGGGCTGCCCGATCTGACCCACTACGTCTACATGCTGTCAGAGCGGGATTGGCTGCGGAAGCCACAGTTGATCGATGGGCGCCAGGCCGCCCTGACGATGTCGCCCCAGGAGGTGCGGATTCTATCCGAGCTCATGGTCACGCTTCGCGAGCGGCACGGGTGTGCTCCGGTGGCCTTCGTGCCGGGGAACACCATCAACGCCTGCGTCGCCTCGCTGTATCAGGACTACGGCGCCGGCGCCAACCCGCAGTTCGCGACCTTCGCCGACGCTTCCGAGGCGGAGCAATGGCTCGCCGGTCTGATCCCGACCGCTCATCATCCCGGCCGGACGGAGCGCGATGTCGCCGGCCTTCGAGTACTCGTGGTGGACGATTGCGAGGCAGTACGCGGTGTCGTCCTCCGCTCCTTGGAGCTGGCCGACTATGAGGTCCGCGCCACAGGAACGGCGATGGAGGCCCTCGACCTTGTCTGGCAGGCCCAGGGTCCGTTCGACCTGGCGCTGATCGACGTGCACTTGGCAGGTACGGACGGCGACATCCTGGCGGCCGCGCTTCGGCGGCTCCAGCCGGACCTACCAGTGCTCTTTATCAGTGGCGAAGACGTGCCAACTCGAGCCGAGGAGGGGCCGCTCCTCATGAAGCCGTTCGGTCCGCAGGTACTGGCTCAGTGTGTAAGCGAGTATCTCAAGACAGGGTGTTGCCACGCGTGTGCGCCGGTCGTCGGCCTGGAGCCGGCGGCCACCCCGTAGCGGGGCAGGGGAGCGCCAAGCAAGAAGGTCCGGAGCAAGCTTTTCCGGTGGAAGCGCCCGCTCCTCGGCCTCCGGCGGGACGCCGACGAGGTCCCTGCTGAGAGGTCGGGCGCTCACTGGTGCAGTGGCGGGTGATGCCGCACTGCCGCCGTCGCCTCGTCCAGGCGACCGAGATATTCGGCCACGCTCTCGCCCGCGCGCCGCCGGGGCAGCACGAAATGCACGTCGTCGGGCTCGCGGGTGACGCCGTGCGGCCCTTCGTCCACCATGAGATCGCCGCCGCGCGACTCGACCGCGAGCTCGAAGCGCTCGACCGACTCGAGCAGCGTCACCAGCTCGTCGCTCGTCTCCCGCCCGGTGAGCGCGACACCGCGCTGCCGCAGGCGGGCGCTCGTCTCCGCCACGGCGCGGCGAAGCTCTTCCTGCTGCTCGGGATCCATGATCTGCTCCTTGGGCTCCTCTTCGTGTCCTGGAGAGCGTCGTTTTCAACTCTCACCCTGCGCCGACTTCTCGCAAGCCTCTCGCGGGCCGCGCTCGGGTTCACGATTCGCCGGTTGGCCTTGGGAACCTGTTCTCCACGTGCCTCGCTCCGCCCAGGATCTCATCTCCAAGCAACATCGTAGCGCGAGTTGGTAACAGTCTTCGGCATCCGGCCAGGTTCCGGCCGCGTCAAGCATCGGTTAGCGCCTCGCCTCAGGCTCCGTGACGCCTACGCGGCGGCCCAGGCCGCGGTCGCGAAGACACCGGCGGCCACCGGGAAGCAGGCGACATCGAAGCAGAAGCCGAACGCCGGCGCAAGGCACAGCCGATCCGGGCGGTAGCTCCGCCGCCGATCAAGAGCGAGGCACAGCGCAGGATGGCGAAACGTCTGTTTCTCCCTACGACATGACGGACCGGGAGTCTGCGACGGATATCTCGCAAAGTCTCGGGCGGCTTCGGTGGGATGTCTTTCGTGACGAGGTCAGCATTGCCGCCGGCAAGACCTGGCCCACGGAGATCGACACGCACCTCGAGGCGGCCGACGCGATGGTCTGCAGGCCCATCGGATGAGGCGGCGACACCCTCGCCGTCACGGCCGACCTTGGATACCCACACGCGCTAGTGTCGAAGCGGCCGTTCCGGCCATGAGCCCCCATCCGCCGGTGAGCCGCCTGTCGCAAATCGGCCCCTCGATGTCGCAAACGTGACCTTGTTTCCCGCGAACGCTTCCCGTAACTAGACCCCAGCCTCGACCAGACACCCCGAGCCGCCGCCCGTGCCGAGCCCTGCCGCCCCCGGCGAGCCTCGGCGGCCGATGCCATCCGCCGGCCGCTTGGCCGTGCTTTCCGTCCCATCGATCCCGACGTACCGCTCGCCTCGCCTGGGGAGTCGCCCATGAAGGTCTACATCTCCTCCACCTACCAGGATCTGATCGAGCACCGCGCCGCAGTGGACCGGACGCTCCGCCGCATGGGGCACGACGTGATCGGCATGGAGCAGTACGTCGCCGAAGGCAGCAAGCCGGTGGACCGCTGCCTGGCCGATGTGCGCGTCGCCGATGCCTACGTCATCATCGTGGCCTGGCGATACGGGTATGTGCCGGGCCGCGCCGCGAAGTCGCCGGAGCCCGCGCGCTCGATCACC
>DATAOI010000015.1 GCA_036265815.1 Gemmatimonadales bacterium | reverse complement strand
GGTGCGCTCGACGTACGCGGTGAACGCCCGCGCGCCCTCGATCCGTCCCCGCACCGGGTCGTAGAGCCGCGGCTCGCCGGCGAACGACTCGAGCAGCGGCTCCGGCACGCCCGCGAGCAGGCCGTCGAAGTAGGGCACGGTCGCCAGCCCCTCCCGCCGCTGGTGCTCGAGCACCCGCTCGAGGGCCGGGGCCGTGAACAGCTCGGGGATCCACGGCATGGCCGGGATCGATCCTCAGGGCCCGCCGACGCCGGCCAGGCCCCGCTTGTCCCACCCGTGGAAGCGCGAGCCGTCGCGCGCCTCCCACGCCTCGCGCAGCCCCGGCGTGGCAAGGTCCCAGTCGGGGCGGACCTCGGCGGTCACCTCCCGCAGGTCGCGCCACAGGTCGGCGAACGACGGCCGGCCCCAGAACCAGTAGCCGTTGTAGATGCGGTGGATCACGAGGCCAGGCTTGAGCACGAGGGTGTGCGGGATCATCGGATCGTGCTCGGGGTCGGTGTACTCCTTGATGTCGAGGTCCATCTGGACCGTGCGGCCCGGGTCGGAGAGGAAGGCCCACTGGGCCCCGACCGACGCACGGAACTCCTGGAGCGTGTGGTGGTCGTCGGTCGAGATCGTGGCGACCCGCGTGTATGCGACGGCGATCTTCGGATAGAACGCGGCGAGCTCCAGGTGCTGCTGGTGCTCCTTCGGACAGTAGTGGCCGCGCGCGAGCGTCAAGATCAGCGGGTCCTCGCCCTGCAGCTCGCTGAGCCTGCGTGACGTGCTCGTGTGATCGGGCAGCTCGTAGTCGGGGAAGCGACGTCCGGGCGCGATGTCAGCGCGCATGGCTCGACTCCTTCGACAGCGTCGTCACAACCGACGTCGTCACAACGGCAGCTCCGTGCCCGCCTGCTCCGCCACCATGTACGCCGCGTACCAGGCGGGCCAGTTCGCGTCGCGCTCCCCGGTGCGCTTCTCGTGCTCGCCGTGCGCGGTCTCCGCCCGCCGCATCGCGCCCGCCAGATCGGCGGCCGAGGCGAACGCCGTCCCGTCCATGTCGATGCGCCCTGGCAGCCGGGTCGTGATCTCCTGGAAGAGCCAGCCATTGCCGTCCGGATCGCGGAACGTGGCGAAGGAGCGGTAGGTGGCGTGATCGGGCGCGGGCCCGCCCACGCGACCGCTGCTGCCGTCCGGCTGGAACTGAGCGCCCGGCGTCCCGGCGTGGAACACCTCGCTGACCTCCACACCGCGGGCCGCCAGCTCGCGGCGCGCAGCCTCGACGTCCGAGACGATAAGGTAGAGGCCCTGGGCCGAGCCGGGCGCGGCTGAGGTGACATTGGTGCCGAACTGGATCGAGCACCCGGAGCCTGGTGGCGTGTACTGGAGGATCCGGAAGCCGTTCTCGAAGGCGAAGTCGGCGTCGAGCCGCCAGCCAAGTTTCCGGTAGAACTCCTTGGCGCGGTCTACATCCGAGACCGGGATGACGACCGCCTCGAGCTTCATGTCGACTTTCCCGACGCTCGTGTCGCTGGTCGTGGCGTTGCTGGGGACTGCGGTGGTGCTCATGGATACCTCCTGGGTTGTGTCGGCGGCCGCCGACCCCACGAAGATGCGCCCATCGCCCGGCGGCCGCCATCAGTGGACAGCCACGATTCTCGGACACTACACTTGCGCAGTCGCGTACCGAGTCATACACTGGCCGCCATCCCCCCACAGTTCTTGGAGCACCCCATGCCGATTCCCTTCGACCCGGGCTACGGCGACGAGCCCTTCCGCACCCTGGTGCAGGACGTGCCCGACGAGACGGTTTTTCCCACCACCGATTTCCGCACCGAGTGGGGCCCGGTCTTTCATCGAGGACGGCTCGACGGGACCGCCCGGCTGCTGGCGATCGGCCAGGACCCCGCACAGCATGAGGTCATCGCCCGGCGCACCCTCGTCGGCGGCGCCGGCCACCGGGCGCAGGGCTTCCTGGCGAAGCTCGGCCTCACCCGCAGCTACGTCATGGTCAACACCTACGTCTATAGCGTCTTCGGCCAGGGCGGGGGGAGCAAGCACAAGAACGATCCCAACATCGCCCTGTACCGGAACCGCTGGTTCGATGCGCTCCTGCCGGGCCAGGTCACCGGTGTCGTCGCGTTCGGCCAGCTCGCCGATGCGGCCTGGCAGACCTGGAAGGCCACGCCCGCCGGCGCCGGCTTCAACGGCGTCTATCAGGCGGTGACCCATCCGACCCAGCCGGAGAGCTCGTCCGGCGGCAACGCAGCCAAGAAGAAGGCGGCCATCACCAAGATGCTGCAGGGGTGGAACGCCGCGCTCGCGGTGCTGCACCCGGCCGTCGCGGGGGACGTCCCCCAGCCGCTCGTGCCCTATGGCGCGGCGTTCCTGCCCGCGGAGCTGCCCGACATTCCGCGGGAGGACCTGCCGGCAGGAAGCCCTGTCTGGATGTGCGGCAATGCCGATTGGGCGCGGCGGACCGGGACCGACGCCGCCCTCAAACGGGTGACGATCACGGTGACGATCCCGAGGGCCTTCAGGCCGGTATGAGACCCTACGCTGCGTTGCTCATCGCCTGGAGCCTCGCCGGCCCAGGCCCATCGCTCCCCGCCTCGGCCAACGTCACCGTCGCACTCGGCACCGACCGGACCAAGCAGGTCATTCGCGGGACCGTCGTAACCCCGGACACGGTGTTCGTCGGTGAGGTCGTGATCGAGGCCGACACCATCGCCTGCGTGGCGCCGGATTGCACGGATCCGCCCGGCGCGTCGGTGTTCACCGTGACCGATGGCTACATCTATCCCGGCTTCATCGACGCCCACAACCACGTGGCGTACAACGTGCTGCCGAAATGGACGCCGCCCAAGCTGTATATCAATCGCGGGCAGTGGCAACGCGCCAAGTCCTACCAGGAGTTCAAGGCGCCGTACAACGTGCTCAAGGACACCGATCACCTGTTTTGCGAGATGGTGAAATGGGGCGAGATCAAGGCCATGATCTCGGGCATCACCGCGGTCGAGGGCACTTCACCCGGCTCGGTCTGCGTCCGCACCTTGATTCGGAACGTCGAGAACCAGAACGAGCTGGGCACTAGTGCGTCCCACATCCGCACCTACATCCTCGACATCAGCAGCTTCAAGGGCACCGTCGACTGGAACGTCACCAAGGCGTTCGTGGTCCATATCGCCGAAGGGCTGCCGTCCGACGAGCGATCCCGCCACGAGTTCGAGGTCCTCAAGCAGAAGGGCCTCCTGCGCGCGGAGACCGCCATCATTCACGGCACCGCGTTCGGCGACAGCGAGTTTACCCAGATGGGAGCGGTCGGCGCGAAGTTGATCTGGTCGCCCCAGAGCAATCGCGTCCTGTACGGACAGACCACCAATATCCCCCTGGCGCTTCAGCACGGCGTCTCCGTCTCGCTCGGCGTCGACTGGAACCCCAGCGGCAGCGACGACCTGTTCGGGGAGCTGCGGGTGGCGGCCGAGTTCAACCAGGACCAGTTCGGGGGCGTCATCAAGGGCCCCGACTGGATCAGGATGATTACCGTCAACCCGGCCAAGGCGCTGGCGCTCGACACCCAGATCGGGAGGCTCGCCCCGGGATTCAAGGCGGACATCACGGTGCTCCGGTCACAGAACAGCGATCCGCATCTCAGCCTGCTGGCCAACCACCCGCAGGACGTGGAGATGGTCTGGATCGGCGGGGAGCTGCTCTATGGGCGGGAGTCGGTGCTGCAGAAGTTCAGGCCGGGCTGCGAGGCACTCGAGGTCAACGGCTCGAAGAAGCGGGTCTGCGTGGTCGATACAACCAATCCGGTCGACAAGAGCGGCGAGACGCTGGCCCAGATCCGGACGATACTGCTCAGCAAGTACGCGCAGCTCTCGCCCCTGGTTCGCTGACGCTACTGCAGCGCTCCCAGCGCCCGTCGCACCGCCGCCAGCAGCGTTTCCTGACTGAATGGCTTGGTGAGCAGCTCGCCGAGCGATGCCTCCAGCCCGCGCGCCACCAGGTCGGCAGGCGTGTAGCCGGACATGAGCACGATCGGCAGATCGACCCGGGCCCGGCGCAGGCGGGCCGCGAGCTCGGTGCCCGGCATGCGCGGCATCACCACGTCGGCCAGGACGGCATCGACCCGGGTCGGCTCACGCTGGAAGTATTCCCAGGCCTGGACCCCATCCGCCGCCTCGACGACCGAGTACCCGGCCTCGCGCAGATAGCGGGTTGCCATCTGCCGGACCGCCGGCTCGTCATCGACCACCAGGAGGCTCGCCACGCCACTCAACCTGACGGATACGCCGGCAGATACACCTTGAGCACCGTACCGACGCCCGGCTCGCTGTAGGCCCACACCAGCCCGCCCACCTGCTTGACCGTGCCGTAGACGCTGGCGAGTCCGAGCCCGGTGCCCTTGCCGATGGGCTTGGTGGTGTAGAACGGCTCGAAGATCCGATCGCGGGTTGCGCGGTCCATGCCGTGTCCGGTGTCGCTCACGGCCAGCATCATGTAGCGGCCCGGACGAATGGCGACACCTCCATGGCGCTGGACATAGCCGGCATCGAGCGTGGCAACGCTGGTCTCGAAGCCCAGCCGCCCACCCTTCGGCATGGCATCGCGGGCGTTGAGCCCGAGGTTCACCACCACCTGCTCCAGCCGTGACTGGTCGGCGAGCACTGGGTAGAGATTGGGGGCGAGTCGCAGGTCTACCTCTATCTCGGAGCCCAGCAGCGGCCGCAGCAACGCGACGGCCTCCCGCACCACCGTGTTGACGTCCACCGGCCGGGGCCGCACGAAGTCCTTCCGGGCGAAGGCAAGCAGCTGCTTGGTCAGGTTCGCCGCGCGGGTGGCGGGCTCTCGAATCCTGCCGAGCTCCGTCGCCTCGGGCGAGTCGGCGTCGAACCGGCGGGCGAGCATCTCGGCCCAGCCCAGGATGCTCTGCAGCATGTTGTTGAGGTCGTGGGCGATGCCCCCTGCCAGGCGGCCCACGGCCTCCAGCCGGTCCACCTGCCGGTAGTGTTCCTCCGCCTGTTTTCGCTGCGTGATGTCCGCTAACGCTCCGATCACGCGCACCGCTCGTCCCCCCGGATCTCGTTCGATGAAGGCCCGGTCGGCCACCACCGCGTAGGTTCCGTCCTTCCGGCGCATCCGGTACTCGTCCGACCATGACGCGGCCGTGCCCGCGACCGCGGCGTTGAGTCCAGCCAGGCTACGGGTGCGGTCCTCCGGATGGATCTGGTCGGGCCAGAGCGTGCCATTGGGGCTGATCGCACCCGGCGCGTAGCCGAAGATCGTCTCCGCACCCGCGCTCCATTCGACCTTGCCCCTCTCGAGGTCCCACTCCCAGAGCGCCTCCCGGCTCGCCTGCGAGACCTGCCGATACCGGCGCTCGCTCTGGACCAGCGCCTCTTCGGCTCGCTTCCGGTCGGTGGCGTCCTTGGCGACTCCCAGGAACCCGATGGGTGCCCCGGTGGAATCCTCCACCCGCGTGGTCTTTACATCCACCCAGACCGTCGATCCGTCCTTCCGCCGTCCCTCCCAGGTCGCCACATAGACCCCGCCTGCCATGATGCGTTCCAGGTCCATGGCGAGGGTGGCCGAGCCTGCCGACGGATAGAGGACCGCCGGCGTTTGCCCGACCATCTCCTCGGCCGGGTACCCGAACACCTCCTCGGCCCCGCGATTCCAGTACTGGATTCGGCCGTCGAGGTCGGTGAAGATCACGCTGTCGCGGACCGCTTCGAGCACCTGCGCTAGAAAGCGCAGTCTATCCTCAACCGAGGTGGTGAGATGGTTCGGTGAGGTGGCCATCAAGCACCTTTCGAGTCGAAGCGCCTCCATCCCTCGCGGCACCCGTAGCCGCATCTGTGAGCTAGCCTAATGGCTGGCGCTGTCCCCTCCAGTGACCAGAGTCACCTTTGTGTCACGAATCGGCGCCCCAATGATGACGCGGGCCTGTGACTTCGCTCACGGAGAGAATTTCGGAAACGTGCGGAATCGAAGTAGATGCGGAGCGACGCGATCTTGCCGTCTCGTACCGTGAACAGCTCGGCGACATCGCTCTGGAAGGCGCTGCCGGAGGGCGGCCGAAGCTGGTAGCGCGTCAGCTGTGGTCCGGCCGACGCGGCATCAGCCCCAGAGCGGCCGCGCCACCAGAATCCCGGTGGCCCGGCGAATGGCGGCGACGTATTCGGGCAGCGTCGCGCGGGTGACTTGGACCACTCCCCCGGACAGCGGAGCGTGCAGCACCCGGAGCACGCCGCCCTCGTCCCGATAGGCGAGGGCGGCGTGAGTCACGTCCAGTCCCGGGATCTCCGTGGCGAACCCGAGCACGTCTCCGGTCTCGATGCGGTCAGCCAGCTCGGGAATGCGCGCGGTGGGTACCACCCGGCGCGCATGGCCGTCCAGCCGGTGTTCCATCCTGGTGATCGCCTGAAACACAGCCTCATCCGCCAGTGCGGGGTACCTGCCGCGATGCTCGGTCATGAACCGCAGCGGGCGGGCATCCTCGATCCCGCCCAGCTCCGCGCCAAGGTCCTTCACCAGCCCGCGCCGCGCGCCGTCGCTGATCCATTCGCTGAAGTAGTGCAGCCGGGACGGGTACCCCCGCCGCTCCCCGCCGCGGTAACGCATCCGTTCGATCGCTCGGCCGAAGTGTTCCCAGGAGGGCGCGCCATCCTGCGCCGCCACTCGCGCCACCGCGAGGCACGCCTCCACCAGCGTGGTGCAGTCGAACCTGGTGAGCGACAGGGTCAGCGGCTCTCGCGACGGGCTGTCGCCGGCACGCAGGTAGGCCTCGAGGGTGAACGGCTCGTAGGGCGTGCCGGCGGCCAGCTCGCCCACGCGGACGGTAGCACGCCCGAGCGGGGCATCCCGCCGGGACAATCCCTCGGTGCGAAGCGCCGATGTCCACGCGCGGAGGCGCGTGTGGTCGGGGTCCGGCCGCGGCGTTCCGGCCCAGATCCGCCGAGCCGGGAGCAGGATGGCCGCGGCGGCGACGGCCGCGTGTTTGAGGAGGTCTCTACGGGATACGGGTGTGTGCACGGTACGCGAGACTGGGGCCTAGTGGTCCGCGGGGTGCTCTAACCGGGCGGGGCGCCCTCCCTTGAGCCGGCCCGACCCTCGCCCGGAGAGGTAGCGGTACAGGCCCTCGATGTAGACGGAATCGAGCCCCATCTTGGCCGCGCTCGGCATGCCCTTGCTGGAGCGTGACCCGCGGAGCACCTCGAGGAACTGCTCCTTGGAGGAGATGTCTCCGTCAGGTCCCAACGACGTCACCAGATCGGGACCGAACGTCGTTCCCAGTGCCTCATCGCCGTGACAACGGGAACAGTGCAGGCTGTACTGCTTCCAGCCCTGATAGGTCTCGGAGTCCACCGTATCGCGGGGCGGGGGATGGTACGGATCGGAGACGGCCTGAGACGGCGCGGGCCCGGCCGTGGCGGGCGCCGGGGGAGGTCCGCCGCACGCGGCGAGAGTCCAGATGCAGGCCAGGAGACGACGATCGAGGGCCGCGATCAGGCGAGCCCCAGCTTCTCCACCAGCGCCGTGTACCGCCGGTCGGATCGCAGCGGATCGGCCCAGGGGGCCACCCGCAGGAACAGCAGGCCAGGCTCTCGGATCTGGAAGGCCCGCTCCAGTTGCTCGAACGCCCGGTCTTTATCGTCCATGGCCGTGAAGAGGAGCGCCGACAGCAACGCCAGTCGGTTCTCGGCGGCCAGCTTGCTCTCCAGCTCCCAGAGGATCCCGCCCGCCTCCTCCAGCCTCCCCGCCGAAGCGCAGGCATACCCCAGCATCAGCTTCTTCATGGTGCGGAGCCCGGGGCGGTCGACCTCTTTGCGGATGTCGGCGATGGCCTCGTCATGGGCGCCTTTGGCTACCAGCGCCCACCAGAGCACCAGCCGGGCGCCGAGGAAATCGGGATCCATCCCCAGGGTCTTCCGCAGCTCCTCGATCGCCTGATCGTAGTGGCGGCTGAAATACACCACCCATCCTACGGCGCGGTTGACCGGCACCGAGAGCGGATCGAGCTGCTGCGCGCGCTTGATCGCCGCGAGGGCCTCCTCGTGCCGGCCCAGCGCCGCCAGGTATTCGGAGTACCACTCGTGGGCCATCACGTAGCTCGACTTGAGCTCCAGCGCGCGCTTGAACTCCTTCTCCGCTCCGACCCAGTCCAGGTCGCCCAGCCACCGCGCGTAGGCCAGCGAGGTGTGCGCCTCGGCGAGGCTGTCATCCATCTCCAAGGCCTTCAACGCCATGGTCTTGGCCTGGGCGAGGTACTCCACCGGCGGCTTGGTGCCGAACCCGATGCTGAGCAGCTCGTACGCGTCGGCCAGACCGGCGTAGGCCAGCCCGAAGCCCGGGTCCTTGGAGATGGCCTCCTGGAAGTGCTCGATCGCCTTCTGCACCTCGGTGCCGGACCACTTGTTGATGTGAAAGCGGCCCAGGAGATAGAGGTTGTAGGCTTCGGCGTCGGCCGTGGCCTTCTTCTCCACCCGCGACTTCTCCTCCGGGGAGAGCGCCAGCGAGAGCGCCCCGGTGATCTGCTGCGCCACCTCGCTCTGCACCTCGAAGATGTCGGTCAGCTGCCGGTCGAAGGTCTCGCCCCAGAGGTGCTTCTCGGTCTTGGGATCGACCAGGTGGACCACGATCCGGGCCCGGGGCCCGGCCCGGCGGACGCTGCCCTCCAGGACCGCCGCCACGCCGAGCTCTTCCGCGATCGCGGCGATCTTCTTGGTGGTCTTCTTGTACTGCATCGAGGAGGTACGGGAGATCACCTTGAGCGCGCTGATCTTGGAGAGCTGGGCGATGATGTCGTCGGTGATCCCGTCGCTGAAGTACTCGTTCTCCGGATCGGTGCTCATGTTCTCGAACGGGAGGACGGCCACCGACTTGGCGGCGGAGACCTCCTGCACCATCGCCTGGGCCGCCCCCACGGCGATGGCCGCCGTCACGGGCGTGGCAAGCGCTTCGGCGAATTGTGCGGCAGAGACGAACCGGTCGGCGGGCAGGCGGGCCAGGGCCTTCTTCACGGCCGCGTCGATGGCCTCGGGCACCAGCTCGCGGAAGGCGCGGGGGGACGGCACCGGATTGGTGAACCGCCGCGCGATCACCGACTCGAGCGTCGCCCCATTGAAGGGAGACTCTCCCACCAGCATCTCGAAGAGCACGCATCCCAGGCTGTAGATGTCGCTCCGGCCGTCGAGATACTCGCTTCCCTCGGTCTGCTCCGGGCTCATGTAGGCGGGAGTGCCGATCACCTGTCGCGGCCCGGTAAACGGCTGGGACACGGCCACACCGACCGCGCGGGCGATGCCGAAATCCGCCACGATGGCGTGTCCCGACTCCAGCATGATGTTCGCCGGCTTGATGTCCCGGTGCACCACGCCGGACTTGTGCGCGTAGCTCAGCGCATCGGCCACTTCGCGGGCGATCTGGAGCGCGTCGCTGACCGGGAGCTGGCGTTCCCGGGCGAGACGCTCCCGCAGCGTCTCGCCCTCGATGTAGGGCATGACGTAGTAGAGGAAGCCCTGGGCCTCGTCGGAGTCGTACAGCGGCAGGATATGAGGGTGGTGGAGACGGGCGGCGATCTGGATCTCGTGCAGAAACCGGGCGGCTCCCACCGCCTCGGTCAGCTCGGAGAGCAGCACCTTCACCGCCACCGAGCGCTGATATTTCAGGTCGTGGGCCAGGTAGACCTTGGCCATGCCGCCCTGCCCCAGTTCCCGCTGGAGCTTGTACCGCGAAGCGAGGGCTGCGCTTACCCGCTCGAACAGATCGGCCACGGACGGACTCTCCCGGAGTCCTGAACTCTTTGGTTGGACCTGCCCCCCTGCGTGCGGCTCGGGCTGACGCATCAATTTACGGCCAAACGCGGACAGCGCCAGATCGCGCTGCAGCCGGTACCCCGGGGCCAGTCTTGCATGCGCTATCGCAACGGGTACTTTGAGGACAATCTCACGGCGCATGCTTCGAGCGCAGAGCCGGGCCGTGCCGGCGCTCCTTCCATCCACCCAGATCGGGAGAATCAATCATGAGCGGCCATCGGGGGATCCCCCTCCTGCCCGTCGCGTCAGCTCGGCTCGCCGGGCTCATGGCCTGTCTGGCGCTGGGTATCGGCTGCAGCGGGAAGCCGGACGCCAAGGCCGGCTCGGCGGACCAGCCCGCGGCCGCGGGCACCAGCGCCCAGGGCGCCAAGCCGCTGATCGCCCTCATCCGCGCCGCCGACTGGATGGGAAGCGAGTGGGGCGAGGACGCGATCAAGGTGGGGCTGCAGGAGTCCGACCTGGAGGCCGGCCGGGACTACGAGCTCAAGGTCTCCAGCGCCCAGGGTGATCTCGCCACCCTCCCGAGCCTCATCGACGCCGCCATCGACGCCAAGGCCAAGGTCATCGTGACCCTGCAGGACGCCACCCTGGAGGCGGCGGTCCAGCGCGCCAAGGCGATTCCGATCGTCTTCGACCTTCTGTCCGATCCGTTCGCCGCCGGGGCCGGCACCAGCGACTCCAACCACCTCCCCAACATCACCGGCGTGTACTCGCCCGGCTTCGGAGACCCGGAGCAGACCAGGCGGGTGGAGCTGATCCAGCACATGGTGCCCAAGCCGCGCCGGATCGGCATCCTGTTCAGCCCCGAGGACAAGCTGTCGGTGGTCTTCAAGGACCGGATGACCAAGGCGGCCAAGCAGGCCGGCCTGCAGGTGAGCGACGCGCCGGTCAGCAACGTCGGTGACGTTGCTCAAGCGACTCAGACGCTCTGTGGCCAGAAGGTCAACGCGATCGAGCTCTACGGGAACGTGGCCCACGCGGGGTTCGCCGGCCTCATCAAGGCGGCCAACGAATGCAAGGTGCCGGTCTTCTCCCCGGCGCCGTTCGAGGTGCTGCAGGGGGCCGTCGCCGCCTTCTTCCCCGACTTCCAGGAGGGTGGGGTCGAGGCCGGCCACATGATCGCGCGGATCCTCAAGGGCGAGAGTCCCGGCGCCATCCCCTTCTACCGGGTGAAGACCACCAAGCTGGCGGTCAATCCGGGCGGTGCCGGCAAGATCGGCGTCACCCTCTCGCCGGATATGGTGAAACAGGCCGATACCGTCGTGGGCGAGGGCGCCAAGAAGAAATGAAGATCGACGCCGTCCGGGACGAGGGCGGGGGCGCCACGGTCCTGCGGCTCGGCGGACGCCTGGACCGGGAGGGGGCCGAGCACCTCTCCAACACGCTGGAGGACCTCCTCCGGGATGGCGTGCGGTCGCTGACCATCGACCTGCAGACCGTCACCTACATCAGCTCCGCCGGCACCAAGGTGCTGGCCCGCTGGCAGCGCGAGCTGGCCGGCCTTCGCGGCGAGGTGCAGCTCACCTCGCTCCCGCCGGCGTTGCAGGAGATGCTGGCGGTCGCCGGGTGGCAGGCGCCCGGTTCCGGCGCCCCCAGGACTGCGGATCTCCGGCTGTCCCATTGGCAGATGCAGTCCGGTTCCGCCCGGAGCGGCCAGTACCAGGTGTCCTCCCGGGTGCCGGAGGGCGCGCTGATCTGTCGCCTGCACGGCCATCCCGATCGGCTGACCAAGGCCGCCTATGGCCCGGACGAGTGCGCCGTCGTGCCCTTCCCGGGCCACGGCTTCGGCCTGGGTTTGGGCGCGATCGGCGGCAGCTACGACGACTGCCACGATCGGATGGGAGAGCTGGTCTCGGTGGCCGGCTGCCTCGCCTACTTCCCCAGCGACGCCCGCATGGCCGATTACCTGGTGGGCGAGGGTCCCACCGCGCCGCGTGCCGTGCTGGCCTCGGGTCTGAGCTGCGAAGGGGAGTTCTCCAAGCTGGTGCGGTTCAGCGCGGAGCCCGAGGCCGGCGCGATTCCCTTGTCCGAGCTGGCGGCGATCTGTCTCGAGGCCACCGGCGGCAAGGTCGCCGGGATGGTCATCGCGGCGGAGACGGCCGGGCTCGCCGGGGCAAGGCTGCGGCGCTCCCCGGCCGGCCCCGCCGGCCCGGGCGTCCGGCTGGAGGTTCCCGCCGTGCGCGAGTGGCTGTCGTTCGCCCCGGAGCGTACCTACGCCATGACGACGACGCTCATCGCCGGAGTGGCGGCGCGGGCACCCAAGGGGGAGCTTGCGGCGCACCTCCGCCCGCTCGGCTTCATGGGACAGCTCTACGGCCACTTTCACGCCGCGGTGTTCTCCTACCAGCCGCTGCCCCAGCGGACGGTGGAGCTTCGGGACCTGTTGCGCGGATTGTTCGAGAACCATCAGCTCCGAGACGTCCTGCATCTCCTGTGGGACGACCGGGGGGAGACCGGAGTGGGCGAGAGCGCGCTGGTGCGCGGTGTCGCCTGGGTGTCGCCCGTCACCCAGATCTCCTGAGAGCGGGTCGTGAACCTCCTGATCGGGGCGGCGACGACCGGTCTCATTCTCGCGCTGCTCGGTCTCGGCGTCTTCCTCAGCTACCGCGTCTACCACACGCTCGACCTCACGGCCGACGGGTCGTTCCTGCTGGGCGCGGCGGTCACCGCCGCGCTGCTGGTCCGGCACGCGCATCCGCTCCTGGCCACCAGCAGCGGCGTCGTGGCCGGAGCCCTCGCCGGTGGAATCACCGGGATCCTGCACACCCGCTTCCGGGTGAGCGCGCTGCTGGCCGGCGTGCTCACCAGTACGGCCCTCTACTCGGTCAGCCTCTTCGTCATGGGCAGCGGCAACGTGTCGCTCGCCTCCACCGACAGTCTGCAGACCGTGGCCGAGCGGCTGGGACAGCGGCTCCTCGGGCTTCCGCCCAGTCTCACGCTGCTGGGCGCCACCGTGAGCGGCGGGAGCGTGGCCGCGCTGGTGCTGATGCTGCTGCTGGTCGCCGGATTGGCCGTGTCCCTGGCGCTCTTCCTGGGCACCGATCTCGGGTTGGCGATGCGCGCCGCGGGCAACAACCCCCAGATGGCCAGGGCCGTGGCGATCGACATCGGTCTGATGATCGTGATCGGTCTGGGACTCTCCAACGGTCTCATCGCGTTGTCGGGGTCGCTCTTCGCCCAATTCGACCTCGGCTCCGCCAACATTCAGATGGGCATCGGGGCACTGGTGACGGGACTGGCGAACCTGATGCTGGGCGAGGCGCTGCTGGGCAGGCGGTCGATCGGGCGCTGCATCGCCGGCGCGGTGGTTGGCGCCGTGGTCTTTCGGCTGCTGGTGGCCGCCGCGGTGCGGGCGGGGCTCAATCCCAACGCGCTCAAGCTGGTGACCGCGCTCTTCGTGCTCGTCGTGCTGGTGCTGCCCCGCCTGATACCGCGGTCCCGCGGGCTTCCCGCGGGCGAGAGCGCTCCCAGCCATGCCTGAGATCGCGCTCCGGCTCGAGGCCGTCTCCCATGTCTTCTACCCGGGCACCGCCAGCGAGGTCCGTGCGCTGGACCAGGTCGACCTGGAGCTGGAGCGGGGCACCTTCACCGTGGTCCTCGGCACCAACGGGTCGGGAAAATCGAGCCTGTTGAACGCGATCGCCGGCAGCCTGGGGTTGGCCGGCGGACGGGTCCAGGTGGGCCGGCACGAGGTGACCCACTGGGCGGAGCACCACCGCGCTCGCCTGGTCAGCCGGGTGTTCCAGAACCCGTTCACCGGGACCGCGTCAGACCTGAGCGTGGCGGAGAATCTGGCGCTCGCCGCCCGGCGCGGTGAGCCGCGGTGGCTCCGGCGGGGTCTGAGCCGGGACCGGCGCGCGGCGATGCGCGACTCGGTGGCGCAGTTGGGCATGGGACTGGAGGATCGTCTCGACACCCCCATCGGGATGTTGTCGGGCGGCCAGCGGCAGGCGCTGACGGTGCTCATGGCCACCATGGTACGGCCGACCCTGCTGCTATTGGACGAGCACACCGCGGCGCTCGACCCGCGGAGCGCTGAGCAGGTGATCAGGCTGACCCAGGGCGCCATCACCGCGGGCGGGCTGACCACGCTGATGGTCACCCACTCCATGCCCCAGGCGGTGCAACTGGGTGACCGGGTGCTCGTCATGCACCGGGGGCGGGTGGTGTACGACCTCGCGGACATCCGCCGCCTGCGGCTGACCGAGGACGATCTGCTCCAGCTCTTCGATCAGCTTCGGTGGGCCGATCGGCTGGACGAGTCGACGGCCGCGATGCTGCGACGGGCGTACGTGTAGCGCTCCCCTCTGGAGGCGGCGGAATCGGTGACCCTAGTCCTGGAGATGTTGACGGAGGCCCTGGGCGATCGCTACACGGTCGAGCGCGAGCTCGGGCGCGGAGGAATGGCCACCGTGTATCTCGCGCGCGACCAGCGCGAGGGACGCCAGGTCGCCATCAAGGCCATGCACCGCGGCCTGGTCAGCGCGCTCGGCACCGAGCGGTTTCACCGCGAGATGGGCATCGCGGCCTCCCTGTCTCATCCGCTCATCCTGCCGCTGTACGATTCGGGCAACGCCGGTGGCGTGCTCTACTACGTCATGCCCTACATCGAGGGCGAGTCCCTCTATCAGCGGTTGGAGCGTGACCGCCGGCTGGCGCTGGATGAGGCGCTCCGGATCACCCGCGACCTGGCCGACGCCCTGGGCTACGCCCACGGTCGTGGCGTCATGCATCGCGACGTGAAGCCGGAGAACGTCCTGCTCGCGGGCGAGCGAGCGGTGATCGCGGACTTCGGGCTGGCCCGGGCCATCGGCGCGGCGGACTATCGCAAGCTGACCGAGACCGGGGTGGTGCTGGGGACGGTCTATTATATGAGCCCGGAGCAGCTCGGCGGCCGGCGTGACCTCGACCAGCGCGCCGATATCTACAGCCTGGGATGCATCCTCTATGAGATGCTGACCGGAGAGCCGCCCTACACCGGATCGCTGGAGCAGGTGGTCAGCCGGATCGTCCGGGCTCCGATTCCGTCGGCTCAGCGCCTGGTCCCGACCGTGCCACCGTCGGTCGATCGGGCCATCGCGCAGGCGATCGCCAAGTCGGCGGCCGACCGGTTCGGAAGCATGGAGGAGTTCGCGGCGGCGCTGGCCGGGGCGCAGGTGGGGTCCCCGTGACTCGCGGCCGCACCTTCCTGGTGACCGGGGCCAATTCCGGCATCGGCCGCGCGCTGGTGGAGGCGCTCGCCCAGGCGGGTGGAGACGTCGTGCTGGCCTCCCGCTCTGAGGAGCGCACCAGGCCGGTGCTCGATGGCATTCGCGCGCGGCACCCGGACGTCGAGGCGCGGTTTCTCTCCATCGATGTCTCGGACCTGAGCTCGGTCCGGCGGGCGGCCGAGACCTACCTGGGGGCGGGCCACCCGCTCGATGTGCTGGTCAACAACGCCGGCGTCGCGGGCACCCGCGCGCTGAGCCGCGACGGGTTCGACCTCACCTATGCCACCAATCACATCGGGCCATTTCTGCTCACCAATCTGCTGCTGCCGCGGCTCCGCGCCTCGACCCAGGGCCGGATCGTGAACGTCTCCAGTCTGGCCCAGATGACCGTGAAGCGGATCGACTGGAGCGTGCTGGAGCGCCGCACCGAGCCCAAGCGCAGCGGCTTTGCCGACTACGCCGTCACCAAGCTGATGAACGTGCTGCATGCCAAGGAGCTGGCGCGCCGGCTGACCGGAACTCCGGTGACGACCTATTCGCTCCATCCGGGTGGTGTGGCCTCGAACATCTGGCGCTCGGTTCCGCAGCCGTTCCAGTGGCTGATCAAGCGCTTCACCCTCTCCAACGAGGAAGGCGCCCGGACCCCATTCTGGTGTGCGACGGCTCCCGAGCTCACCAGCGCCACCGGCCGGTTCTACAACAAGCTTCGCGAGGTCAAGTCCAATCCGCTCGCCGAGGATCCGGCGCTGGCGACGGAGCTGTGGGAGAGGACCGAGGCCGCGGTGGGCGAGAGATGATCATTCTCCAGGCCGCAGCGGCGGCGATTCTGGCCGCATCCTCGGTGCCCCAGGCCGAGTATGTGACCACCGACGATGGAGTCCGGCTCTACTATCACGTGGTCGGATCCGGATCCCCCATCGTGATCGTGCCGGGCGGGCTCTTCCTGGAGCGCGATTTCGCCCGGCTGGGACAGGGCCGCACGTTGGTGTTCTACGACATGCGCGATCGCGGTCGGTCGGACCGGGTCAAGGACTCGACCCGGGTCTCCATTCAGTTCGATGTTCGCGACCTCGAAGCCGTGCGGCAGAAGCTCAAGGCCGAGCGGGTGGCGCTGATCGGCTGGTCGTATCTGGGAATGATGGTCATGCGCTACGCGGCCGAGCATCCGGAGCGGGTGGAGCGGATCATCCAGATCGGCCCGATTCCGAGCGGGCACGGTATGCCGATTCCCGACTCGCTCAAGGCGCATGACTCGGTACCGGTGCCCGATTCCGCCAGCCTGGCGCGCCTGGCCCGGCTGCGCGCCGCCGGACTCGCGGTGCGGAACCCGCGGGACTACTGCGAGCAGGATTACCTGGTGAACCGGGTGCGCCTGGTCGGCGATCCTCGTGTCGCGGAGCGGGTGCCGGACCTCTGCGGGATGCCCAACGAGTGGCCCGCCGCGCTCGACCGCCACTTTCCGCTGCTGTTCCGCTCGATCGCCCGGGATCCGGGCCCCAGTTGGGGCAGCTTCGCCCAACTATCGGTCCCGGTGCTCACCATTCACGGCACTCGGGACCGCAATGCGCCCTATGGTGGCGGCCGGGAGTGGGCGGCTCGTCTACCCAACGGGCGCTTGCTCACAATTCGCGGCGCAGGACATATGGTGTGGCTCGACGCGCCTCGGATTGTGCTCCCGGCCTTGGATAAATTTCTGCGTGGAGCATGGCCGCGGGATGCGGCGCGTCCTCCCTGATCTCGAGGCGTCCTTCGTCCCGGCTCGACCTTACCTCTGAATCGTCAGGAGCATGATCATGGCTACGATCGGTGAACTGTTACAGGAGCTGAACCAGGAAGCGCCCGCGACCCGGCGGGTGCTCGAGCGGGTGCCGGAAGACCAGCTCGACTGGAGGCCCCACGAAAAGTCGATGACGCTCGGCCAACTCGCGCTGCATGTGGCCGGCATTCCGGGAAGGATCGCCGAGATCTCGAGCCGTCCCACGTTCGACGTCCGGACCCAGATCCCCCGGCCCAGCCCGGCAAGCGTAAGGGAGCTCCTCGCCGAGCTCGACCAGAGCGTCGAGAAGGCGAGGACCATTCTCGGCGGGATGAACGACGCGGCGTTGATGACGCCGTGGGCCATGGTGGACGGGACGCGAGAGGTCATGGCGATGCCTCGGGGTGCGGTGCTCCGGACGGTCCTCTTCAATCACTGGTACCACCACCGCGGCCAGCTCACGGTCTATCTGCGGCAGGTGGGGGCGCTCCTCCCCGCGGTCTATGGCGCAAGCGCCGACGAGAACCCAATGGCCATGCAGACGGCCTGAGGTGACCGGCGTCCTCGGACTCCACCACGTCACTGCCATTGCCAGTGACCCGCAGCGCAACCTGGACTTCTACGCCGGGCTGCTCGGGCTTCGCCTGGTCAAGCGGACGGTCAACTTCGACGATCCCGAGACCTACCACTTCTACTTCGGCGACGAGGTCGGCACTCCCGGCAGTATCCTGACCTTCTTCCCCTGGCCCGGTGCCAGGGGTGGGCGGCAGGGACCCGGTCAGGTCGCGGTCACCGCGTTCGCCATTCTGCCGAGCGCGCTCGGCTTCTGGGTCGAGCGGCTGGTACGCCACGGCATCAGCTATCAGGGGCCGCTCAAGCGCGGGGCATCCCGTGAGGATGTGGAGCAGGTCGTCGCCTTCAAGGACCACGACGGCTTGATGCTCGAGATCGTTGCCCATCCCGCGGCCGAGGCGCGGCCGGCGTGGGCAGACGCCCCCGGCATCTCACGCGACCAGGCGATCCACGGCTTCCACAGTGTCACGCTCTGGGTCGAGCAGGGGGAGCCGACGGAGAAGGTCCTGGCCGAGACGCTGGGCTTCCGGCCGGTGCGGGAAGAGGGCTCGATCCGGCGATACGCCGCCGGCGACGGGGGACCCGGCAGGCTGGTGGATGTCCGAGCTACCGGCGGTTTTGTGCGGGGTGTTCTCGGTGCCGGCACGGTGCACCACGTGGCGTGGAGCGTGGCGGACGATGCGGCGCAGCTCGGGGTGCGGGACCGGATCCTCCAGGCTGGACTGGACCCGACACCGGTCATCGACCGGCAGTACTTCCACTCGGTCTACTTCCACGAGCCGGGTGGGGTTCTCTTCGAGCTGGCGACGAACCCTCCTGGCTTCACCATCGACGAGCCGGTGGAGCAGTTGGGCCAGCGGCTGATGCTGCCGGCACGCTACGAGCCCCGGCGGGCGGAGATCGAGGCGGTCCTGCCGCCGATCCATCTGGCAGTGCCGGCGGCGGACGTCGCGTTCTTCGCTGAGATCACCGGACCGGAGGACGTGAGCGGGGACGCGCTGGGATTCATCCACCGCTACATCCCACCGACGGCGGGCGCGGAGCTGGTGGGGAGCACCACGCTCCTCCTGCTCCACGGCACCGGCGGTGACGAGGAGGACCTGCTCCCGCTCGGCCGGGCCATCCTCCCGGGGGCCGGGATGCTGAGTCCGCGCGGCAAGGTGCTCGAGGGCGGGGCTCCCCGGTTCTTTCGCCGGCTGCGGGAGGGGGTTTTCGACCAGGAAGATCTGGCCCGGCGGACCGAGGAGCTGGCGGCGTTCGTCCAGGCGGCCGCGAAGACCTATGATCTCGATCCGGCCGGCATGGTGGCGGTGGGGTTCTCCAACGGGGCCAACATCGCTGCGAGCATCCTGCTGCGGCGCCCGGGGCTGCTCCGGCGCGCCGTGCTCCTGAGTCCCATGGTCCCGTTCGAGCCCGCCACCCTGCCAGGTCTGACCGGAACCGCGGTGTTCATCGGAGCCGGGCGCGGCGACCGGATCGCCCCGGCGGCCCAGGCGGAGCGCCTGGCGGAGCTGTTCCGCCAAGGAGGAGCGAGAGTGACGCTCCACTGGGAGCCCGGCGGGCACGGGGTGACCGAGCCCGAGTTGCGAGCGGCACGGGAGTGGATCGCGGGCGCGGCCGGCTGACGCCGCCTCGGTCTCAGCCCGAGCGCTCGCGCAGCTCCTGCACTCTCGCCGCAAGCTGTTCCGGCACCAGCGGCTTCCGCAGATAGGGAAGCTCCGGCAGGACGCCCACCAGTCTGTCGAGCTCCATCCGCGAGCACTCCGACATCAGCAGCACATGGGGGCGGGAAGGCGCCGCGAGAAGGCGCTGCGCCAGCTCGGTGCCGCTCATGCCCGGCGTCGTCAGCTCCGCCAGTACCAGCCAGATCTCATGGGGGTGCTGCTGGAGGATCCGGAGCGCGGACGCGCCGTCCCCCGCCTCCCGGACATCGAAACCTGCCAGCCGCACGGTTCGGCAGGCAGTGGCGCGGGCTCCCGAGTCGTCGTCTACGATCAGCACGGTCCTGCTGTGGGGCCGGCGCGCCACAGTGAGGCGGGATCTCATGATCACCGGGAATACTCCTCCAGCGCGCAGGGGAGGCGGCGGGGGCCAAGCCAGCCCGCCTAATTGGCGAACAGACGATCAGTTAGGTCCAACCCGCCGAATCGGCGGTCATGCGAGCGTGATGGCGAACGGGGTCATCGGGCCGGCTTCGAGCGCCCGATCGTGGCAATTGCCAAGCCGCGCCGGGCCGACCAGCGGCGGTGTGATGCCGGACATAGTCCCAAGCGGCCGCGGCCCGCAGACTTGCTGATGCTCCTCTCCGAGCAGGACGTCCCTCAGACCTCTCCTCCTCGATCCCGGATCTGGCTCCGCCGCGCCGGCATGACTGTCGTGGTGCTGGTCGGCATTGTCGCCGGCGCCGTCGCGCTGCTCCAACTGCCGCCGGTGGCCACCCTTGTCATCCGCAAGCTCCTCAGCCTTGCCCCGCTCAATCCAGGTAATCGGCTGGAGGTCGGCCGGGTGTCCGGCAACTTCCTCGCGGGACTGACGCTGGACGACGTGCGGCTGCACCAGTCGGGCCTGGAGCTGGCCCACATCCGCCGGCTCCGGGTGACCTATCATCTGGCGCGCCTCCGCCCGCCGGCGACCCGTCTCGACTCGCTGGAGGCGGACGGTGCGGAGATCGCGGCACACCGGCGGGGCCAGAGTTGGGACCTGGTCTCGGTGCTGCGCAAGTCGTCCGATACCACCGGGGGCGGAAGCATCGCGGTGGGCCACGTCCGGTTCGGCGGCGCCAGGTTGACCGCCGAGCTGTCGCCCGACTCGGTCGTGCGGGCGCGAAACCTCGACCTCGTCGCCCACGATCTGGTGCTGGGCCGGACAACGCTTGTGGCGATCGACTCGCTCGGCCTCCAGCTCCAGCCGCCCACCAGCGATCGCTGGTACGCGATGGCCACCCGGGGCGCGGTCACGGCGGAGGAGTTCCGGTTCGATCCGCTTCGGATTCACACCGAGCTGAGCAACCTGTCGGGGCACGCCGTCGTGCCTCGAAGCTTCGATGACGCCAGGCTGGTAGACCGGCTCGATGTCCGCCTGATCGGGCGCCCGCTCGACCTGGCGGACCTGACGCCGCTCGCGCCGTCGGTCCCGCCGAATGGCCAGCTCCAGCTCGATGCGGCCGCGCGCGGCAAAGGCGACCTGGTGACCGCGCACCTTGCGGCAACGCTGGACGCGGCGACGCTCGCGTTCGACGGCGAGGCCCGGATCGTTCGGGGCAGCGCCGCGTCGTATCGGGCCCATGGCCGGATCGAGAAGCTCGATCCGGCGCGGCTCAACCGGTCGGCGCCGGGAGGGAGCGTCAACGCGGAGCTGGATGCGGATCTCGACGGACCTCCCGCTCGAGCCAACGGCAGCGCCCGCGTCCGGGTCGGGCGCTCGCGCATCGGCGCCACTCTCGTGCGCCGGCTCGATCTCCACGCACTGATCACCCGGGGCGCCGCGGATCTCACGTTCCTGGCCGCACTGGACACCGGTATCGTGAGCGCCACCGGCCGGACCCGGCCCTTCGACTCCATCCCGACCTACCGCCTCTCCGGGACGGCCATGCGGATGCCGGGAACCACGCCCGTGGCCCGCGGCCTCGCGGGGCAGGACGGCAACCCGGTGCTTCTGGTGGGGTTTCGCATCGCCGGGCAGGGAAAGCGACCCGACTCGGCTCGGGTCGAGGGACGGGTGGAGCTGACTGCCGTCCGGGACAGCGGCGAACGGATTCAACTGGGGCACGCGACCCTTCGCCTGGCCGGAGGCCAACTCCAGCTCCGGCCCGAGCTGCTCGCCGGCGGAGGCAGCATCACGGCCGTGGGCCAGGTGAGCCTCGGCGACACCATGAGCTACGCGCTCCGACAGGGCAGGATCGAGCGGGTCGACCTCGGCAAGCTCTCCGGGGATACCGTGAGCGCTCCGCTTTCGGGCCGGTTCAGCCTCGCGGGCCGCGGCACCGCGCCGGCCGCCGCGAAGGTGGACGCACGCCTCCAGTTCGACGAAGTGCGCTACGGCGAGCGGCGGCTCGACAGTTTGGAGGCCGTCGCCCGGCTTGACCGCGGCCGCCTGCGGGTTCAGGGCAATGCGCTGCTCCAGGGTGGCCGCCTCACGCTGGACGCGCGGGGCCGGCCCTTCGACTCAACCGCTTCCTACGTGCTTCGACGCGCCAGCCTCGAGCGGGCCGACCTTGGCACCTTTCTCGGCCGGCCCGATCTCGCGGGGCCGGTGACGCTCCACCTCACCGGGCAAGGCAGTTGGCGGCAGGACCATCGCTCGGTCCAGGCGAAGCTGACGGTGGACCCGTCCCGGCTCGGCCAGGTGGAGGTGTCCGGCGGCAAGGCCGACGTCCAGCTTGCCGGCCAGCGCCTGAGCTACGATGCCGCGCTCAGCACCAGCGGTGGAGCGCTCTCCCTGGCGGGCGATGGATCCCCCAGCGCCACCGTGCCTGCCTATCGGGTCCGCCAAGGCCGGCTCACCGGGGTCGATCTGGGCAAGCTGCTCGGGCGCGAGGGTCTTCGCACCGATCTCAACGCCAGCTTCACCGTCGAGCTGACCGGCCGGTCGGCGGACAGTCTGCAGGCCGCGCTCGACGCGGTGCTGCTGCCGTCGAGGGTGAACCAGGCGGAGCTCAGCAGGGGGTCGCTGACGGCGCGGCTGCAGGGGCGGAGCGTGGATGCGAAGGTCCAGGCACAGGGCGAGGACGCCGCCCTCGACGCCGCCCTGTCCAGCACGGCGGCCGCGGGCCGGACATCCATGCGGGCGGACGGCACGCTACGACTGGAGCATCTGGCGCATTGGACGGGACGAAGCGGCGCCGACGGCCGCATCGAGTCGCGTTTCGCGCTCCGGGCCGAAGCCGATAGCGGCGGGCTCAGCACGGTGGGCGGCACCGTGGACGCGGGAGGCGGAGTCGGGGGAGTTCGGGTCCCCACCTTCCACCTGGCCATGAGCCCGGCCGAAGGTCAGCTCCGGCTCGACACCCTGCTGCTTCGCTCCAACGCGGGCGTGCTCGACGCCGGCGGTCGCCTGGCCCTCCGGCCCGGCGCCGACGAAGGCACGCTCACGCTGCTCGGCAGGCTCGGCGATCTGGCACCGGTGGCCGCTCTGGCGGGCGTCGACACCGTCGACTTCGACTCCGCGTTGGTGCGTCTGACCGTGACCGGTCCCGCGCGGCGCTGGAGGCTCGCGGGAGGGGCCGACGCGCACGGCCTGTCCTACGCGGGAAATCTGGCCGACCACCTGACGCTGACGGCGGCAGCCACGCTCGACAGCAGCCGCATGAGTGGGATCAGCGGCGGGCTCAAGGTGACGGACGCCGTCTACGGCCCGGTCGAGGTGCGCACGCTGACCGCCTCCGGCCGGTACGACTCGACCTTGGCGCTCGACGCGGCGGTGAACGTGGGCGACAGCCTGCGGGTGGCCACCAGGCTCCGGGGACGGGTCTCCGGCGACACGGTGCGTGCGGCGCTCCAGCAGCTCACGTTGGAGGAGGGCGGCCGGACCTGGGCGCTCGAGCGGCCGGCGAGCCTGGTGCTGGGGCCGCACGTCGAGCTCAGAGGCTTGGCTCTCCGCGCGGGCCAGCGGAGCATCACGATCGACGGGCTCTTCGACCGGCACGACTCCAGCGACGTGACCCTGCGCATCGCGGGACTCGACCTGGAGAGCCTGCACGCGGCTGGCCTGGTGCCCACCGACGGACAGGTCGACGGACATCTCCATCTGGCCGGACGCGCGGCGACGCCGCGCCTCGACGGCAGCGTCGGACTGGCGATCGTCACCAAAGCCGGCCGCAGGGTCGGCGTGCTCGGCACCGATCTCGATTGGCAGGGCGATCGGCTCAAGCTTCGCGCGGCAGCCACGCCCGCCCGGGGCGGCGCGCTCACGGTCACCGGCACGCTGCCGTACCGGTTGACCCTGGCACCACGCGATACGGCCAGCAGCGTAGGGTTCGTGCGCAGCGAGGCCGACACGGTGGCACTGGCGGTGCGGGCCGACAGCTTCGATCTCGGCCTGTTTCAGCCGCTGCTTCCGCCCGACGCGGCGACCGGTCTCGAAGGGCTGTTGCGAGTCGATGCACGCATAGGCGGCTCGATTCACGCCCCCGCTGCCACCGGCACCGTGCGGCTCCGCGGCGCGGCCCTGGAGCTCCCCACCATCAAAGTCGCCTATGAGAAAGGCGAGATGACCGGTCGGCTCCAGGGCGATACCCTCGCGATCGACCGGCTTCAGCTCCTCACCGGTAAGAAGCAGACGCTGACCGCTACCGGCGCGGTTCGGCTTCGGCCACTCAGCGAGCCGGGGCTCGCGCTCGGCGCGAGGCTGAGCCATTTCCGCCTGGTCAACTCGGATCAGCTGCAGACCGCGGCGTCGGGAGATATCCGGCTCGAGGGGACGCTGCTCCATCCGCTGGTCAGCGGCAGCCTGAAGCTGGACCGCACCGACTTCTTCGTGGGCACCGAAGGCGCCAAGGTCAAAGTGGAGCAAGTGGACCTGACCCGCGACGAGCTGCGCCAGCTCGCCCGCGATTTCGGCCCGTCGGTGCTGCGCGAGGCGAAGAAGGCGCCCGGCCTGATGGACCGGGTCAAGCTCGACCTGGCCATCCGGATGCCGAGGCGGGTGTGGATTCGGCGGCCCACCAGCCCCAAGACCGACATCGAGCTGCAGGGACAGCTTCGGGTGACCCAGCAGCCGGGTCAGGACATGCAGTTCTTCGGGCACGTGGAGCCGGTGCCGGGGCGGGGCACGCTGGAGCTCAACGGGCGCCAGTTCCGGCTGACCGACGGGGACATCAACCTGGCCGGTCCGGTGGACTCGACCAAGCTGGACGTGAACGCCTCGTACCAGGTCCCCACCCAGAGCGGCGGCGACAACGAGGGCGTGCTCATCAACGTGAACGCCAAGGGGCGCCTGGACAGCCTGGGGCTCACCTTTACATCCGACCCGTCGCTGAACCAGGACGACATCCTCTCCTACATCGTCACCGGCCGGCCCGCCTCCGACAATCCGCTGTTCGAAGGCCAGGCCGGTGGCGGGGGAGCCGGCGGCGCGGGCCAGCAGGTCGCGATGAGCACGCTCACCGGCGCGATCGCCAACACCGCCGGCCAGGGGCTTGGATTCGATGTGTTCCAGATCCGGCAGGAGGCCACCCGCGGCCTCACCCTGACGGCCGGGCGCTACCTCGGATCACGCCTCTTCCTCGACCTGGAGCTGCCGCTCCAGTTCGGCAGCCGCACCCAGCAGGGGGCGGGCTCGAACCTGGGACCCGGCTTCGAGGTGGAATACACGCTGCACCGCTGGCTTCGCGCCAACCTCCAGGGCGGCAGCCTCTCGCCCGGACTGCTCTTCAAGGCGCGGCATGCCTACTGACCGCCTGGCCGCGGGCCTCCTCCTGCCGCTCCTGCTCGCCGGCGCAGCCCCGCTCCGCGCGCAGGACGCCCTCAACCGGGTCGGGCCCAATACCCAGATCCACTCGGTCCAGTTCCAGGTGGTGGGCAAGGAGGCGCTGGACGAGGGAGCGTTGCGGCAGAAGATCGCGCTCAGCGGGCGGGGCGGCCTCGCCGGTCTCCGGCGCGCCCTCGGGTTCATTCCGTTCGTGCCCAAGGTGGGGTCGCATCCGTTCGACCCCGTCGAGCTGGAGCGCGACGTCGTTCGGCTGCGGAATTTTTATCGTCGCTCTGGCTTCCCCAAGGCGGGCGTGGAGTACCGGGTCCGCTACCGGGCCAAGCCCGACGAGGTGGACGTCACCTATCGCGTCGTCGAGGGCCCGCCGCTCCTGATCGACACCGTGGCGTTCGCCGGCGAGGGGGGATCGCTCGATCTGCCGGGGGACCTCGTCCCCAGTTGGAACCGGTTCGTTCACCGCCGGCAGACGCGGGCCGACCGCTACGGCGAGAACGAGCAGAAGGCCCTCGCCGACAGCACGGTGCGCTGGTTTCGGGCACACGGCTATCCGTTTGCCGGCGCCAGGGTCACGGCCCTGGTCGACAGCGCGGCCAACCGCGCGGCAGTAACGGTCCAGGTGCGGCCCGAGCAGCGGGCCAGGATCCGGCGGATCGCGGTGACCGGCAACGAGACCATCCCGACGCGCGAGATCGTGCGTCAGCTCCCCATCGGCACCAACCGCTGGTACGATGCCCGGGCTCTCGAACAGGGGCGCCAGAAGCTCACCCAGATGGACATCATGCGCCTGGCGTCGGTGGACGTCCCCCGCGATTCCGCCAACGACTCGAGCGTGGTGGTCATGCTCCACATCGCCCAAAACCCGGAGCACGCCATCAAGGGGCAGGCCGGGTTCATCTCGTCGGGCGGGCTCACGGGGCAGACCGAGTGGACTGATCGGAGCTGGCTTGGGGGACTCCGTACCTTCACCGTGGCCGCCACGGCGCAGAGCGGCGTCGCGGCGCTGGAGAACCCCGCCCAGCTGCTGTACCGCCTCAACCTCACCGCCTTCGAGCCCTATGTCGGCGATCGGCGCCTTTCGCTCGCCGGCGGACCCTTCGTCGAGTACCGGGACGACCTCCGGGATCGAAGCTGGGCCACCGGAGTCGAGGCCTCTCTGGTGTGGGCGCCGGCGCCACTCCAGTCGGTGACGCTGGGGTACTCGATCTCGCACCGGCATGTCTACGACTACGGATTCGGCAACGATCTCGCCCCGGAGCAGTTCCTTCCGCTGCTCGGTCTGGCCGACTCCAGCGCGGGCATCCTCGAGGCTACCCGGAACCGGAGCACCATCAGCCTGGAAGGGAGCTACGGGCGGCTCGACCGGATCGCCAACCCGCGGAAGGGCTACGTCATCCGGCCGCGGCTCGAAGTCACCACGCCGGGGTTCAACACCAGCGAGTACTTTCTCATGGACCTGGGCGCCACGGCGTTCGTGGGGCTCACCAGGCGGGTGGGGCTCACCCTGCGCGCGGGCGCCGGACGGGTCTTCCCGTACGGGAAGAGCACGGCGTCCCTGGGGAACGAGTCCCCATTCGTGTCGCTGCTGCGCCTGCGCGACGTGAGCTTCACCGCCGGCGGCACCCGAGACGTTCGCGGCTGGGGCACCCTGCTGGTGGGCCCCAAGTTGCCCCAGGTCGAGCTGCAGAGCAGTGGCGATTCCACCGTGACCATCGCCGACCGCTACACTCCCGTCGGCGGCCTCGCCCGGCTGCTCGGGAGCGTGGAGCTGCACTTTCCCATGCCGCTCCTGGGCGACCCCTTCCAGCCGTACATCTTCTATGATGCTGGCCGGGTCTGGATCCCGGACCATCGGTTCGCCTTGAATGCCGGGGTGCTCGATGAGGACAAGGTCTATCAGTCGGTGGGCATCGGCATCGGCTACACGACGGTGGTCGGCGCGATCCAGGTGGCACTGGGGTACAAGCTGAACCCGTCTCCGCTCGACCTCCGCTCGCCGCAGGACGTGCTGGACGCGCTCCGGAACGGGACGTCGATCGACGCGGCCCCCACCTCATCCTCCCGCCGCTTCCACCTGCACTTCTCGATCGGGTCCAGCTTCTGATCCTGGATCCGCGGCATCTCGCCACGGGTTCAGCGGGTGAGATCGACCTCCCAGGTCTGCCCCACCAGCTCGACCCCATAAGTCCGATGCGTCTGCTCATGGACCAGGTGGAAGCCGGCCCGCTCATAAATCCGGCGGGCCGCGTGCAGCACGCTGTTGGTCCAGAGCGTGATCTTCTGGTAGCCGACCTGCCGGGCGAAACGGATGCATTCGTCCACCAGCCGGGTTCCCAGCCCCAGCCCGCGCGCGGCGGGCTCCACCAGCAGCAGGCGGAGCTTCGCCACTCGCTCCGGGTCGTCGGGGTGCTTGACCAGGAACACGCAGCCGAGGAACTCGCCGTCGCGTTCGGCGATCCAGCAATGCTCGCGCTCAGGGTCGAAATGTTCGATGAAGTCGCCCACGACCTTCGCGGCCAGCCCCTCCAGGTGTTCGTCCCATCCGTGCTCCTCGGCGTAGAGCACGCCGTGTCGGTACACGATCCATCCCATGTCGCCGGGCTGGTGCGAGCGCAGGAGATACGGCTGGGCGGGGGTAGTCGGCTGGTCGGAGGGTCCGGCCAGCGCGAGCTGGATGCGCTCCATGGCGCTCACCAGATCGCGCTGGGTGCCGGTGGGCAGACGATCGAGCATGCTGGCCACCTCCTCTTCCGCCCGCGCGTTGAGCGCGGCGAAGATTTCGCGCCCCTTCTTCGTCAGCTTCAGGACGCGCTCTCGACGGTCACCGTCGGCGGCCTTGGTCGAGATCAGGCCTCGTTTGATGAATCCCCGGAGCAGCCGGCTCAAGTATCCCGGATCCAGTCCCAGGCTCTTGGCGATGGAGGCGGCTCTGGGCTCCTTCCGGTGGGCCAGCTCGTAGAGCACCCGCCCCTCGGTGAGCGAGAGCTGGCTATGCAGCAGGTTCAGGACCCCGATCTGCTTGGTATAGAACCGGTTGAATCGGCGGACGGCGGCGACGCGTCGCTGGGAGAGAAGGTGCGCCATCGGCTCCTCGCGGCGATGGGGGCGTCGTTCAGCACGGACTGATAGTTGCCAAAGTCAACTATTGGACCGGCCCTGTCAAGCCGCGGGCCCTGCCCCTAGCGCGAGGAGTGCCAGACCCGGCTCCGACCCGACGCGATCTCCTCCATCGTCCGTCCCGTGGCCACCGACGTGTCGTACTCGCTGGTGACCTCGGAGTCTGGAGCGGCCTCTTCGTCGCGGTGTTTGATCAGCAGCCATTGCGCCCGCTCGGGCGAGCCCCGGCGGGTCCGCGCCAGAACCCAGGAGCCTCTGAGTCGCTTTCCCTGGAGCACGAACTTGAAGTCGCCCTTCTGGTACCCCTGGCGGAGCGCCGCCAGCGGATCGGAGGCGTCGCCGGCGTAGCGGTAGGTGCCGCGGTCCCACAGCATCACGGTCCCGCCGCCGTATTCGCCCTGGGGAATCGTGCCTTCGAATTTGTTGTATTCGACGGGGTGATCCTCCACCTGCATCGCCAGGCGCTTGACCGCGGGGTCGAGGCTCGGACCCTTGGGTACCGCCCAGCTCTTCATCACCCCGTCGAGCTCCAGCCGAAGATCGTAATGCAGCCGGCTGGCCGCGTGCTTCTGGATGACGAACGCCAGCTTGGGGCCGCTGGCGCGGGGGCCGCCGCGCGGCTCCCTGGTGAGGGTGAAGTCCCGCTTGCGCCGGTACTCGGCCAGCGTGGCCGCGGTGGCGGCAGGCTTCGCAGGAGCCTTGGCCCGTCGCTTGGCGGCCGTCTTCTTTTTCGCCTTCTTCGGCATCAGCGCAACTGCTCCATGGTGCATTGCTCCGGCGCCTTGTCCGGCCGCCAGCGCAGGAACCTGGTTCCATGGCGGAATCGTCCGCCGGAGACATGGTCGTACGCGACCTCCACCACCAGCTTTGTCGCCAGCGGCACCCACTCGGCCGAGCGCTCCGTGCTCCATCGGCTGGGGCCGCCCGGTGCCCTGCCGGTGAAGCCCGGCGACCGCTTCAGCGGCTCCAGCTTTTCGCGGAGCTTCGCCCGCTCGTCGGCCTTGAAGCTCGAGGTGAAGCCCACGTGGTTGAGCAGTCCCTCGTCGTCGTACAGTCCCAGCAGCAGCGAGCCGATGCCTCCGCCCTTGGACGCATAGCGAAACCCGCCGACGACGCAGTCCGCCGTCCGCTGGCGCTTCACCTTCCGCATGCCGTCCCGCTCGCCGGAGCGGTACGGCAGGTCGAGCCGCTTGGCCACCACTCCGTCCAGGTCGCCGTGGCCACCTGCCCGTAGCCAGCGTTGTGCCGTCGGGCGCTGCCGCGTTGCCTGAGAGAGAACGACCGAGCCTTCGGGTGGAAAGTACTTATGGGCAAACGCCTCCAGGCGCGGCCGCCGCTCGGCCAATGGCAGATCCACCAGCGAGCGCCCTCGCTCGTCCGCCAGGAGGTCGAAGACCACGAGCCGCGCCGGATGGGCCTCGACCAGCGTGCGCACCCGGCTTTCGGCCGGGTGGACCCGCAGCAGCAGCTCGTCGAACGAGAGCCGGCCATCCACCGGGATCACGATCTCGCCATCCAGCACGAAGCGCTGGGCGCCGAGGGCCAGGAGCGCATCGACCACATCGGGGAAATAGCGCCCCAGCGGCTTGCCGGCCTTCGATTGAATGCGGACGGTGGCTCCGTCCCGAAAGGCCAGGCAGCGGAAGCCGTCCCACTTGGGCTCGTACAGCCAGTCGGCACCGTCGGGTAGCGCTTCGGCCGACTCGGCCTCCATCGGCGGAAAGGGATACGGCAGCGGGAGGCTCATAGCAGCTTCTCCAGCGAGATCCGTCCCTGCCCCCGCCCGCGGCTCGCCCGAAGCGGGGCCCACAGATCTCCCAGCTTGCGGACCCGCGCCGGCACGTTGTCCATCCGGAAGTCCGCGGTGGCTACGCCGGCCTCCACTTCATCCCAGGTGAGTGGCGTGGAGACGGTGGCCTGCTCGACCGGGCGGACCGAGTACACCGACGCGAGCGTGCGGCCCCAGGCGTTCTGATTGTAGTCCACCAGCACCCGCCCTCGCGGGCGGTCGGCGATGCGGTATTCGGCGGTGATGAGATCGGGATGGCGCGCGTCCAGCTCCTTGGCGAGCCGTTTGGCGAAGGTCCAGACCTGTTTCTGCAGCGGCCCGCGCACGATCGGCACGTAGAGATGCAGGCCCTTCGATCCGCTGGTCTTGACCAGTGGCTCCATCTTCAGCGAGCGGAGGGCGTCGCGCACCACCAGCGCGGTCTCCCGCACCTGGTCGAAGCTGGCTCCCTCGCCCGGATCGAGATCGAAGTGGAGGTAGTCGGGCCGATCGACGTCATCGCAGCGGGCATACCACTGGTTGAGGTCGATGCACCCGAGATTCACCAGCCATAGCAGGGAGGCGAGATCCTGGACCATGGGGAAGGCGATGACGTTCCCCGACCCATGGACGATCTCGCAGGTCTCGATCCACTCCGGCCGGGGCGACGGCGTTCGCTTCATGAAGAAGCACTTCCCGTGGATCCCGTTGGGATAGCGCTTCATGACCATCGCGCGGTCTCGCAGGTGGGGCAGCAGGACCGGGGCCATATCCGCGTAGTACTGCAGGAGGGCCCGTTTGGTCAGGCGCAGCTCGGGCCAGAAGACCTTTTCCAGGTTGGTGAGCTGAACGTTTCGCCGGCCGAGCCGGAGCACGGTGCTCTCGGGTCCGAGGGGGATCCGGACGCGAGCGGCGGCCGGCCGGGTCGCGGTCATCGGTCCGGCGTTCCTGTCTGCGTCGGCTGGCGGTCCGGTTGTTCAGGCTCCGCCGGTGCCTTGGTGTCGGATTCCTCCGGGTCCGGAGCCTCCGGCGCAGCACTGGGTTGAGGCGGCCGCTGGTCCGGGCGGAACAGTGGTTTTCCGGTCGGCCGTTCGGTGTACTGCCGCTTCCAGTAGCCCATGGGGGAGGCCTCGACAGCGAGGTGGCTGTCCGAAACCCTCCCCACGAAGAGGGTTCAGGGAACAGGACCCAGGCTAACGCCGCGTTCCTGGGCCGGCTGTGACCGCGCTAACACTCCCCAGGTCAGGCCGGCTCGCGGCCTTCGCCGCCTCCCCAGCTCCCTCCGCTCCTGTTCCGCCCGCTTCCGCTCATCCGAGCGCCACTTGTCGTAGTGCTTCCACTGGTCCTTCCCCAGAAAGCTCTTGAGCGTCTCGTCGAAGGTCTTCTGCCGGCTGGCCAGCTCCTGGCCCAGCGGCATCATCACGTCCCGTTGGCGCCCTGCTCCTTCCCGGTCGCCGTCCTGGAAGTCCCCGATCATCTCCCGCCGGGCAAGGTTCAGGCTGTCGCGCTGCGGCTTGGTGGAGGCCATGAATCGCTGGTAGAGCTCGGCGTATCGTCGCCGCTGATCTTCCGGTGGCGAGGCGATCTTGGCGAACTCGTCGGGAGCAGGCGGACCATCGGCGACCACGGGATCGAGCGCCTCCATCCGCCGGCCGTGCATCATGCCGAAACCACCGTGTCTGCCGCGGGGCATGTCGCCTCCGCCGCCGGGCCGATCGGGTTCATCGGTGCTCTGCGCCAGGACCGGTCCCGCCAGTGCCACGGCCGCGAGCAAAAAGAGGAAAGTCGAAGTCAGGGGTCGCATGGGTACCGGATCTCCTGCGGGCTGATGGTCGGTGGTGAGCGGTGACCAGCCGTATACATCCGGCGCCTCCGCACCGTTGGGCATGCCTGCCGAGTATCTTTCTGCTCTTGGTGTCGGGCTCACCACCAGCGGAGAGGCATGCCGTGGGTTCATCGTCACTCGAGTCCAGCTCCCGCGAGACTCTTCCCCGGCTCCCGCCCTGGTCGGACGGGTGGGGCCGCTACGGGCTGATGCTTGGCGTGGTCGCGGTGTCCACTCTGGTGCGATTCTTTCTCGACCCGATGGTCGGCACCCGACTCACCTTCATGACGTTCTTCCTGGCGGTGTTCACCACCGCCTGGTTCGCCGGTCTTCGCCCCACCATCGGTGCCACGCTGCTGAGCCTGCTGATCGGCGTGGTGTTCTTCGATCCGCCGGCCGCGCATTTCGGGCTGGCCGATCCGGTCAACCAAGTCCGCTACCTGTTCTTCTCTCTCACCGGTGTCGCGACCGGCTGGATGGGAGAAACCCGGCTCCGGGCGTTGCGAACCGCCCAGGCCGCCGCTCAGCAGGCGCAAGCGGAAGCGGCGCGGGCCGAGGCGCAGCGCCTCCGGGCCGAGGAGCAGGCCAGCAAGGCCGAGGAGTCTGCGGCGGAGCTCCGTGGCAGCGAGGATCGCTTCCGCGCCATGGCGGAGACGATTCCCGCGATGCTCTTCACCATCGACGCGCACGACGACTTCGCGTACTTGAATCGGCGCTTCTTCGACTACACCGGTCTCGCGGCCGGCGCGCCTCCCCAGGAGGCCTGGCGAGCCACGCTGCATCCCGATGACGTGGAGGCAATCCGGACGGGTTGGGAACGGGCCCGCCGCACCGGCGAGTCATCCCAGCATGAGTGCCGCCTGAGAGGCGCGGATGGGAGCTACCGCTGGTTCGTGGTGCGGTCACGACCGATCCGGGCCGAGGATGGGAGCGTCGCCCGCTGGTTCGGCTACTGCATCGACGTGGACGACCTCAAGCAGGCCGAGGCGGCCGCGCGTCTGAGCGAGCAGGAGCTGAGCGACTTCTTCGAGAACGCCTCGGTCGGGCTCCACTCCGAGGACGGACGGGGCGTGATCCTGCGGGCCAATCGCGCCGAGCTGGAGCTGCTGGGCTACCGGGCCGACGAATATCTGGGACACTCCATCGCGGAGTTCCACGTCGATCCCGCCGTGGTCGAGGAGCTGCTCCGCCGACTCGCCGCGGGCGAGATCGTGCAGGACGCGCCCGCGCGGCTCCGCTGCAAGGACGGGAGCATCAAGGACGTCCTGATCAGCTCCAGCGTGCATTGGAAGGACGGCGCCTTCGGGTACACCCGCAGCTTTACCCGGGATGTCACCGCGCAGAAGCGTGCCGAGGAAGCTGTCCGGATGCTGCAGCGACTCGAATCGGTGGGACAGCTCGCCGGCGGAGTGGCGCACGAGGTGAACAACCAGATGACGGTAGTGCTGGGGGCCACCGACTTCATTCTCCGCCGGGAGGACCTGCCGGCGCCGGTGCGGAGCGACGTCCAGGTGGTGCGCGACGCCGCCCAGCGCTCCGCCGGCATCACCGCGCAGCTCCTCGCCTTCAGCCGGCAGCAGATCCTCCGCCCCGAGGCGCTCGATCTCAACGCGGTGGTGGCCGCATTCCATCCCGTGATCCTGCGCGCCATGGGGGAGCGCTACGAGGTCTCGCTCGAGCTGGGGAGCGGGGCCACCTGCGGCCGCGCCGACCGGAGCCAGCTCGAGCAGGTGCTGCTCAACCTCGCCCTCAACGCCGCCGATGCCATGCCCGACGGCGGCCGGCTGACCCTCCACACCGAGCGAGTCACCCTCAACGCCGCCGATCGCCGGCTGGAGCACGAGCCGACCGTCGAGCCCGGCGAGTATCTCGAGCTCACGGTCACGGACACCGGCATCGGGATGGATGCGGCGACGCTCGCGCGGGTGTTCGAGCCCTTCTTCACCACCAAGGAGGTCGGCCGGGGCACCGGGCTCGGCCTCTCCACCGTGTACGGCATCGTGCGCCAGAGCGGCGGCTATATCGCGGTGCGGAGCGCGCCGGGGAAGGGCTCCACCTTCAGCGTCTTTCTGCCGGCCACACCCGAGCCGGCGCGCGTGGCCCCGGAGGCGGCGCCGGATCAGACTGTGCACGGCGAAGAGACGATCCTGGTGGTCGAGGACCAGACTGAGGTGCTGCGGATGGTCACCCGGACGCTGGATGCTGCGGGCTACCACGTGATCGAGGCGCCGGACGGCGCCGAGGCGTTGGCCCGGGCTCGGGAACACGCCGGCGGCCTGGCGCTCGTGCTCACCGATCTCGCGCTGCCGAAGCTCGGTGGGCTGGCGCTCGCGCGGGAGCTGGTCGATCTGGTGCCCGGCGTCCCCGTGCTGTTCATGACCGGCTACGCCAATGCCGAGCAGGTGGAAGGGACCGCCCTGCTCGGGAGCTATCCGATGATCGAGAAGCCCTTCACCTCCGACCTGCTGGTTCGCCGGATCCGCGAGACGCTGGAAGGCGCCCGACAGCGCGTCACCGCATGAGCCGCACGGTTCACCCTTTACCGGACCTCCGGCATGGAATCCGATCACTACTACCGCGACGCTGACCTCGCGCGGTTCGGCGACATCGGCAAAGGCGCGCCCGAGCTCTGGGAGAAGTTCCGCGCCTGGTACGACGCCGTGTTCGCGGAGGGAGCGCTCTCCGCCCGGGAGAAGGCGCTCATCGCTCTGGCGGTCTCCCACTCCGTCCAGTGCCCGTACTGCATCGACGCCTACACCACCGCGTGCCTGGAGCAGGGCTCCAACGAGGAGCAGATGACCGAGGCCGTTCACGTGGCCGCGGCCATCCGGGGCGGCGCGTCGCTGGTCCACGGGGTGCAGATGCGCAATCACCTCGAGCGGTTGGGGATGTAGGTGACCGCTCTGCCGACGCTCCGACGGCAGCGTCACCCGCTCGCAGCCGGTGCGGCCCAGCGCCGGCTGCTCGCCGAGCTCCCGCTCTCCCGGAGCTTCGAGGCGGCGCTCACGGCGAGTGGTCTGGAGCCACTGCGGCCGATGGGCACCGACGTCCTGCAGCTGAATGTGGGCAAGCGCTGCAACCAGACCTGCGGCCACTGCCACGTCGACGCGGGGCCGGACCGCACGGAGATGATGTCCACCGAGGTGGTGGACATCTGCCTTCGGGTGCTGGCCAGCTCCGGCATCGGTACGTTGGACATCACCGGGGGCGCGCCGGAGCTTCACCCCGAGTTCCGTCGGATCGTCGAGGCCGCCACCCGGCTCGGCCGGCGGGTGATCGATCGTTGTAATCTCACCGTCACCCGCCTGCCCAACTATCGATACGTTCCCGGCTTCCTCGCCGAGCACCGGGTCAGGGTGGTCGCATCGCTGCCGTACTACCAGAGCCGCCAGACCGATGCCCAACGCGGCGAGGGCGTGTTCGATGCGTCGATCGCCGCATTGCGTGAGCTCAACGCGCTCGGCTACGGGCAGCCGGAGAGCGGCCTGGTCCTGGATCTGATGGCCAATCCGGTCGGAGCCTTCCTGCCGCCGGAGCAGTCCGCCGCGGAGCGGGACTGGCGCCGCGAGCTCGCCCGGCGCCACGGTGTGGTGTTCAACTCCCTGCTCACCATCACCAACATGCCGATCAGCCGGTTCCTCGATCATCTCGAGCGAAAGGGCCAGACCCACGCCTATCTCGAGAAGCTGGTGCAGGCGTTCAATCCTGCCGCCGCCGCCGGCGTGATGTGCCGGTTCACGCTCTCGGTGGGCTGGGACGGCACCCTCTACGACTGCGACTTCAACCAGATGCTGGATCTGCCGGTGTCTTCGCCCTCCGCGCGTCACATCCGCGATTTCGATCCCGCCGCCTTGGGTGCGCGCGCGATCGCGACGGGACCGCACTGTTTCGGCTGCACCGCGGGCGCGGGCTCGAGCTGCGGCGGCGCGGTGGCCTGAACCCGGGGCCATGGCCGGGAGCCGCCGGCGCATGTACATTTTCCCTATGACGACCAGCCTTTCTTCTTCCAAGCAGTCGGCCGCCCAGGGCGCGGGTGTGCCCACCATCTGGCTCGACGGCGAGTGGCACGAACGCGACACCGCCACGGTGTCGGTCTACGATCACGGCCTGCTCTACGGAGACGGCGTGTTCGAGGGCATCCGGATCTACGGTGGCAAGATCTTCCGGCTCAAGGAGCACCTCGACCGGCTCTACGACTCGGCCCACGCCATCTGGCTCACCGTCCCGATCCCCAAGGATGAGTTCGCCGCCTTGACCGAGGAGGCGGTGCGCCGCTCGGGCATCCGCGAGGGCTATATCCGGCCCATCGTCACCCGCGGCGCGGGCGATCTCGGCCTCGACCCGAGGAAGTGCCCCCGGCCGTCGGTCATCATCATCGTCGACACCATCAAGCTCTGGCCCGAGGAGGTCTACGAGACCGGGCTCAAGGTGGTCACCGCCGGCACGCCCATTCCCCAGCGCGAGTCGCTCTCGCCCCGGGTCAAGTCGCTCAACTATCTGGCCCACATTCTCGCCAAGATCGAGGGCACCCAGGCCGGGGCGGACGAAGTGCTCATGCTCGACAGCAGCGGCAGCGTGGCCGAAGGCTCGGGCCAGAACCTCTTCGTGGTGAAGCAGGGGAAGATCCGGACGCCGGCCGCGTTCGCCGGCATTCTCAAAGGCGTCACCCGCGACGTGGTCATCGAGCTCGCCGTCCAGGCCGGCTACGACGTGCAGGAGACGATCCTCAACCGCTACGACGTCTACACCGCCGACGAGGCGTTCTTCACCGGCACCGCCGCCGAGGTGGTGGCGATTCGCCAGGTCGACGGCCGGCTCATCGGCGCCGGCAAGTCGGGTCCGGTCACGCGCGATCTTCGCGCCCGTTTCCAGGCGCTCGTCCGGAGCTGACCACGCTCCTGTCGATCGTCATCCCTGCGCTCGACGAAGCGCCGCGGCTGCCGCGGCTCCTGCAGGATCTCACCTCGCTCACCGTTCCGCATGAGATCATCGTGGCGGACGGCGGCTCCTCGGATGGCACCGCGGAGCTGGCCGCCGCCCGCGGGTGCACCGTGGTGTGCTCCCCACCGGGCCGCGGCCGCCAGCTCCGGGCCGGCGTGGCGGCCTCGCGGGGTGAATGGCTGCTGGTGCTTCATGCCGATGTCCGCCTCTCCGCCGCCGCGCTCTCCGAGGCGGAGGCGGCCCTGAGCCAGCCAGCACTCGGGCTGCCGCCGTTCCGTGCCGCGTCCTGGCCGCTCGCAATCGACGGGGACGGGAGCTGGTTTCGCTGGGTGGAGCGGGGCGCCGCGCTACGCTGGCGGCTGTTCGGCCTGGCGTATGGAGATCAGGGACTTCTGGTCACCCGCAGCCTGTACGATGCCGCCGGTGGCTACCCCGACACCCGCATCATGGAGGACGCCGCACTGATCCGGCGGATCGGCCGGCTTGCGGTGGTCCGGCACTTTCAGCGGCCTATCCTGGCCGACCCGCGGCGGTGGCGCCGGGAGGGGCGGGTGCGCGCCACGCTGCGCAACTGGGCGCTGCTCGCCCTGTTCCTCGCCGGCGTCGAGCCCGAGCGCCTGGCGCGCTGGTATCTGCCGGAACCGCGGCCGCAATGAGCGCGGCACTGGCGGTGTTGCTCAAGGCGCCGCGGATGGGCACGGTCAAGACCCGGCTCGCATCCGAGATCGGCGCTCGACAGGCACTCCGCCTCTATCGCGTGATGGTGGCCCGGACGCTGGCCAGTGTCGGCGAGGCGAGCCTGGAGGTGACAGTATGGTTCACGCCGTCCGAGGCGGCCGCAGAGGTGCGCTTCTGGCTCGGGGCAGCCTGGGATCTCCGCCCGCAAGCCTCGGGCGATCTCGGCGCCCGGCTCTTCGCGGCGGAGCAGGCGGTAGCGCGAGGCCGGCCATGGATCGCAATCGGGGTCGACTGTCCCCGCCTCACCGGCGAGCTTCTCCAGGAGGCGGTCGGCATCATCCGGCGGGGCTCGGTCGTCCTGGGCCCCGCCACCGACGGCGGATATTACCTTATCGGCGGAACGACGCCGCTGCCCGGACTCTTCAGCGACATGCCGTGGGGCACCGACCGGGTCCTCAGCGAAACCCGCGCGCGGCTGAAGCGCGCCGGTGCGCGGTGGCAGGAGCTTCCCGAGCTGCGCGACGTGGACACCGCCGAGGCGGCCCGCGCCGAAGGACTCTTGACCTGATTCGCCGAGGCCTTCCATATTGGCCGACTTCGCTATTGCACGGTGGAGCACACATGGTTTGGAGAGTCGTCGAGCACGACGACCGGCGCTGGAACGTCTCGATCCTCGCGGAGCGTCGGGGCAACTCGCCCCAGTGGACCCTGGTGTTCTCGTTCCGCCCGGTGGATCAGGCACAGGGGCCGCTGTGGGCCGCGTCTCCGCTGACCTCGACCTCCAAGGCCACGCTGTTCGCCCAGGCTGAGAAGCTCTCGGAGGACATGCTCGCCGCCATCCTCGCCGAGCACCTCCAGTAGTGACCCTGGATGGCATGGGCTTTGCCCCCTCGGGCCCCTGCCGTTCCCCGTGCCCCCGTCCTTCATAAGGACCGCCATGGCCCCCCCGAACCCGCTCAGCGAACGGCTGCGGTTCGCCGAGTTCATTCTCGACCGGCTTCCCAACGGCCGATGCCGGGCGCGGGTCGGCCTCACCTGGAAAGACTCGGAGCAGTTCACCGGTGAGAGCGAAGGTCTGGGCTCACAGGCAGGCGAGCTGCGTTGCGCCGCCCAGGCCTGCGTGACCGCGCTGGAGCAGGCGGTGCAGGGCGGGCTCGGGTTCGAGCTGCTGGGCGTGAAGGCCGTCCGCGCCTTCGATGCCACCGTGGTGATCGTCTCGCTGGCCGCGCACGGTGAAGGGAGCGGGACCCGGGTCGTGGGATCGTACCTGACCGAGAGTGACGCGGCGCGCGGCGCCGCGTTGGCCGTTCTCAACGCAACCAATCGAATTCTGGGCAACCGGCTGTTCATGCGCTGACGGCCCCTGCAGGCCGAATCTTGCCTCAGTTCGCCTCGGGGTCCCGCGCTTTGCGGACGGCCTGGTGACGCATGTCGTTGCACCACCGAACCCCACCCGAAAGCGCCGCCGGGACAGGAGTGCGCCGCATGCCGCGAGCCCCGATCGCCGTCGCTCTCCTGCTGCTGCTCGGTGCCGCCTGCGCCGGTCCCCGCCGCGCGCCGGCGATCCAGCCCGAGCCTAAGCCGGCCCCCTCCGCCACCTCGCCGGAATCGGCCGTCATCCCGCCGCCACCAGCGTCCGCCCTCGAGCTCGACGCGCTTCCGCCCGCCCCCGCGCTCGACACCCTGGTGCCTGCCGCCGAGCTCGCAGCCGAAGTGCGGCTGGCGGCCGACTCGGCGGCAGACGAAGCGGTGCTGGAAGCGCTGGACGACGCGAGCCCGGCCGGCGAGGCGGCGGACTCCTCGGCCGAACTCGAGCCGGCGGTCTCCTGGGACATCGACGTCGCCACCTACAACAATCACGACCGGGTGCAGTACTACCTGGATCTGTTTCGCCGCAAGGCGCGCGAGCGATTCGGCATCTGGCTCAGCCGGATGCCGCGGTACGAGCCAATGATTCGCGAGCGGTTCCAGCGGGTGGGGCTGCCCGGCGACCTGGTCTATCTCGCCCTGATCGAGAGCGGTTTCTCCAACACCGCCACCAGTCGGTCGCACGCGGTGGGGATGTGGCAGTTCATGAAGGGCACCGCCAAGCTCTACGGGCTGCGGGTCGACTCCTGGGTCGACGAGCGGCGAGACCCCTACCGCTCCACCGATGCCGCGGTTCGGCACCTCAACGATCTCAACCGCCGCTTCGGCTCGCTGTATCTCGCCGCCGCCGCGTACAACGCAGGCTCGGGCAAGGTATCCCGCAGCCTGGTTCGGCTGCCGGAGGACGACGCGGACTCGGTCAACTCCGATGCGACCTTCTTCCGGCTGTACGACACCAAGCTGCTTCGTCGGGAGACCAAGGACTACGTGCCCAAGCTCATCGCCGCGGCGTTGATCGCCAAGGAGCCGGCGCGCTATGGCTTCGAGGTCGCGCCGGCCGAGCTCGCCGCGTACGACTCCATCGTGGTGCCGGGGATGACCGGGCTCGACGTCATCGCGCGATTGGCCGATACCACCGTCGCGGCCATTCGAGAGCTCAACCCGCAGTATCTCCGGCTGGCGACGCCGCCCGGCGTGGCTGCCGTGGTGCGGATTCCTTCAGGCCGGGGTCCGGCCACCGAGGTGGCGTACGCCGCGTTGCCGGTCGAGCGCCGGGTGACCTTCGTGGAACACACGGTCAGTCGGGGAGAGACGCTGGGTGGGATCGCGCAGCGATACCGCGTCAGCCTGCGGCTGCTCACCGAGGCGAACCCGCGGCTTCGAAAGCGGCTCCGAGTGGGTCAGCGGGTGATCGTCCCGACCGGCGGCGCCGTCTCCGGGCGAGTGGCGCGGCGCATCGCGGATCCGGTGGTGCCCGCGGGGGCCAGCCCCAGTGGCTTCCATCGGGTGCGCCGGGGCGAGACACTCATTGGTCTGGCGGAGGAGTACGGAGTGACCCAGCGGAAGCTCCGCGAGTGGAACCAGCTCGACGCCGCGGGCCGGATCCGCGCCGGCCAGCGGCTGAGGGTGGCTCCGCCGGCGCTCAAGTCGGCAGCCGCCTCACTCAAGGTCCCGGGTTAGTGGCGGCTCAGCGCTGCTCAGCTGGTGGGCGATATCCCTCGAGCACGGCGTCCGCGTAGCCGTTGGCGGGATCGCCGCCCTGGGCCAGGATCTCGGACACTTTGGCCGGACCGCGGTTATACGCCAGCAGCGCGGTCTGGGTATCGCGGTTGAACTTGCCCAGCAGATCGTTGAGGAAGCGGAAGCCGATCCGCAGGTTCACGTCGCGCTCGAACAGCTCCTTGGCCGTAACGCCCCGATCGTAGAAGCGCGCCGTGGCGAGCTGCACCTGGGTGTACCCGATGGCGCCGGCCGAGCTCTGGGCGTTCTGCCTGAAGCTGCTCTCGATCTTGACCAGCTGAAACCCGAGCGCCGGGTCGATCCCCTCGCTCAGGGCGATGTCGTAGATGGCGGCCGCGAGATCGGCCGGGATCTGATAGTGGGCCGAGCTCTCCATGATGGCATTGGCGCGATCCAGCTGGAGTCTGATGAGCGCCATCTCACCCCGGGTGGCGTCGAGCTGGTCACCCAGACTCCCCATCTCCCGAGCCACCAGACGCGCGTTGGGGACGGCAACCTCGTCGGTCGCGCGGACTCGCTTGGTCCAGCCCGCCAGCGTCCCGATGACCACCGCCGTCGTCAGCAGTAGCCCGCCCCGAACCAGCAGCCGTTGGGCCGTTCCTCCGCGCAGCTCGCCGTACTTGTCGGTCGGTCGCTTCATGGCCAACCTCCTCGCTATTGGAAAGCCGCGTCCTCGACGTCAACCGTCGGACCGGCGCCAATCTCCCCGGGTTCCCCCGGTTTTGCTGAGCAGCTTCACCTGATCGATAGTGATCTCCCGATCGACTGCCTTCATCATGTCATAAACTGTGAGACATGCCACGCTCACCGCGGTGAGCGCCTCCATCTCCACTCCTGTGCGCCCCGTCACCTTGGTCCGGGCCGTGATCCGCACGCCCGGCAGCTCCGGTTCCAGCCTTGCCTCCACCGTCACCAGCTCCAGCCCCAGGGGGTGGCAGAGCGGGATCAGCTCCCCGGTGCGCTTGGCCCCCATCACACCTGCCACTTCGGCTACCGCCAGCACGTCACCTTTGGCAACCCCGTGGCTGGCGAGCAGCTCGAAGGCCTCGCGCGACATGCGGACCAGCCCTTCGGCCAGCGCGGTGCGAGCGCTCTCAGGCTTGCCGCCCACATCCACCATGCGGGCTCGGCCGCTTTCATCCAGGTGGCTCAGCTTCACAGATCCTCCGACAGGCCCTGACCCAGAACCGCCAGGAGGATCTGCGGGTTCACGTTTCCCCACGCCGCCTCCCGCGCTTCGGCCACGCGCTCCAGCGCCCTGAGGAACGGCGCCGGATTTCCCTGGCGCCGGAGCGCAGGAGGCACCGGCCTCCGGGTAGTCTGGCCAAGCGAGGCCCGCGCCGCCTCGCTCAGGGTGTCGGCCAGAGCATCGAGCATGGCGGTGAACTCGCCTCGCGCAGACCAGGGGGCCTGCTTGAGCGCGCGCTCGAGCACCGGGCCGGGCCCATCCGCGATGGCCTGCAGCAGCTGATTCGCGGCGGCGTAGGCCTTGGCCGCGTCCTCGCCGGCGCTCAGGGCCTGGCCTATCGATCCAGTCCCCAGGGCTACTCGTTCTTCCAACTCCTTGACCGAAAGGGCGGGCTCGATCTCCCGCCGGAGAAACTCCGCTACATCCGCATCCGACAGCCGCTTGAGCCTCACCGGCACAGCCCGCGACCGCATGGTCGGCAAGAGGCGCCGGGCATCGACCGTCGTCAGCACGAACAGGCTTCGGGGCGGCGGCTCCTCCAGCAGCTTGAGCAGCGCGTTGGCCGCCTCCTGACTCGACTCTTGAGGCACCAGCCGGTCCGCCTCACCGATGATGAACACCCGGCGGCCTCCCTCGACGGAGGTGAGCCCGGCGCGTTGCTGGAGCAGCCGGACGACGGCGATGGGGTGTCCGGCCATGCCGTCTGGCAGGGCATAGAGTGGCTTTGCGCGCCGCTCCTCCATTACCGCCGCGAGTGCCTCGGCGGCTTCTTCGACCTGTTTCGCTGGATCCGCCGCCTTGGGGCGGGGAATCGGCACGAACCAGTGCAGATCGGCATGGGCCAGACCCATCACCAGCCTGCAGGGTCTGCATTGGCCGCACGGTTCGTTGTCCGGCCGGTCGCAGAGCACCAATTGAGCCAGCCAGAGTGCAATTCTTTGCTTGCCGACCCCTGCCGGGCCCGTCACCAGCAGCACCTGGGGCAGCCGGTCTGTCCGGACTGCGTGGGCGAGGCGGCGACGGGTCTCCAAGTGCCCGGTGAGGGGGGGCAGCGGCATGGACGGAAGCTAAGGATCGAATGGGAAAAGGCTAGTATGTTGCAAGTAACACATTTTTCCACAAAGGGTTAGCTATACTTTGGTCAAACTCGTGGTATGCCTAGGGCTAGCGGCATTTTGGCTAGGCAGTGAAAGCGAGTGCTCGCACCGAAATCAGCGCTGGCTGCTTGCCGGACCTTGGCTCAACCAGCCGGGGCGCCCCACTGCCGCTGTACTGTCGGATCGCTGAGTATGGGGTTTCTAGTCTGCACCCGCCCGCCCAGGCCGCCGATACTCCTGAACCGAGCGGGAGGTCGCGATCGGAATCACCACGCCCGCCCGCGCATCTGGCAGGAATATCACTGGCTGACCCGGTTGGCGACGGAGGTGGTCCAACTAGCGGCTGACCGGCGGAGGCCGTCAGGCAGTCTCAACTGAGCCGCTGAGCCAGGCCCCGTGGCCGCTTGACCGAGATGGGTGGGCCGACCAGATTGCACCCGCGCGAGGCAGCCGCGCCTTCCCGAGTAGCTCAGTTGGTAGAGCAGGTGACTGTTAATCACCGGGTCGGGGGTTCGAGTCCCTCCTCGGGAGTTTCCCAAGACCAGAGCCTACCGCCTTTGAATCGAGGGCCCATAACCGCAGTTATGGGCCCTCGTGGGCTCCGCCTCCAGCACCACCACTCACCGTCGACAGGACTTCTGCGGGAGGCCTCGGGCCTGTTGAGCCAGTTCGGACAGAGCGCCCTGGATATCAGGCCGCGAAAAGTAGGTCTCGTCGTACTGATACATCAGGAATCCACACAAATACGGCTCTGAGAGGAACCGGCCGCCCCAGGACCTGATCTCATCCGCACTCATGGCGTTCTTCCCCACCCGGCGGCCCGGAATCCCACTGTCCTTGGATCCGCCATTGAGCACGTTCAGGCCGCCGACCAGTCCGAGGCCGAGCGCCTTGGCACCCTCTACTTGGGCCTCGATGAAGCTGTCGAGGGGAGCGAAGCGGTCGAGGTACTGGATCCGGATGGCATCCAGGTGGGGGTACTGGGAGCCCGCCAGATAGTCGGGAAAGGCGCGAACGACGGTGGGCATCGTGGGCCAGATCTGCTTGCTGTACGCCGCGATCTCTTCGATCTGCGCGGGTGAGACGCGATGGCCGTTCCAGTTGGTCGGATCCTGGGGCTCGTCCAGGATGAAATGACCTATGATGGTCCCTTCGGCGATGTAGGCTGTGAGATCGAGTCCGCGGAACCGGTCGACCCGCTGCTCCCATTTGGCAATGCTGAATCCGTTCTCGTCGCGATTGAACTCCTCGCTGCCGGCAAAGCTGATGAACAGCCGGGCACCGGTCCGCCTGGCCCCGTCCAGATCGCGAATCAACTTGGCCGGGTCGGTTGCCGTGTAGACCGTGCCGCTGAAGTCGGCAAAACGCTCCGCCGGAAGCTGGGCCGGCCCGAACGGAAGGCCCTCGTGGGAGACCGGAGGATTCGGCGTGGAATCCGTCGGCGGCACGAGTGAGTCAGGCCCTGGCACGGAGTCGGTGGTGTCGCCGGCCGCGGTATCGGGTGTGGTCGGCGGCGGGGTGGAATCCTGCGCTCCGGGTACGCCAACGAGCGGATCGGGAGATCCGCCACCGCCGCACGCACCCGAGGCGATGACGAGGAGAACGAAGAAGGCGAGCCGCACCCGTATGGCCTTCCACGCGACTACGAGAAGGGAAGAACCAGGCGGGTTCAACTGCTGTGGAACGTAGACCATCAATCCAACACCAATCTTGGGACAACCCAATTCTGTGAGCACGTTTCTGCGAGACACGTATACTGCCAACCAATCATCCTGGTGTCCAGTCCCGTTGAATCCGGAAACGGGTCCTGACGGGGTAGAGGAACACACCCCCTGGCCACTATGTTTCAGGCGCAGGGAGCCCCGCCCGCCCACATGTCAGTGGAGGTGTGATGTCCAAGCGTGAGGATCAGCGCATTGCCGCGCTCGCCAAGAAGAACGCGGAGAAGGTGGTGCAGCCCAAGGCCGATCGAGCGGTCCAGTTCGATCCCACCCTGCGCCAGCGGGCCGCCGAGGAAGACAGCGAGACGCGCCGGCTGTTCAAGGAAATGAAGAAGCGCGAGTTCTGAAGATTCAGCGTCCCCGCGGCCGCCGGAACACCGGGCGCCGCTCGCCGTCGCTCGGGTCCTCTGGTGGCTCGGGGGGCGGCTTTCGTTTGGCGCCGGATCGGCGCCCGCTGTTGGAGAGGGACGGGGCAGGTGGCACCTGGGCGGCACGGGGCTTCTCCGGGAGCGCCTGGCGCTCCGGCGGCCTGGCCGCCGGCCGCTCGACCGGCGTGGTGGCCGCGAGCACGCCGATGGCGGCCTGGGCCGCCACCTTGATGGTTTGCAGCGAGGTGTCGATCGCGTCCCGCATCCGGGCGTCCACCCGCAGCGCCTCCTGCTGAACCACCGCGCGCACCAGCGCCCGCGCGGTGTCCGGGCCGATCTGATGCCCGAGCTCACCCAGGCGCTCGCACACCAGCTCCACCGTGGCCAGGTCCGGCTCGTAGTCGGCCAGCAAGGTCGCCATATCGGTCATCGGTCCCTCCGATGGTTGCCTGCTACAACTCCAGCGCCCGCCACATGTACCAGCTCGCCACGCTGCGATAGGGGCGCCAGCGCTCGGCCCGTCTGACCATGACGGCCGGATCCTTCAGCGCGCGGCGGCCGAAGGTCCGGACGAAGCCCTTGCGGACCCCGAGGTCGCCGACCGGCAGCACATCGGGCCGACCCAAGCGGAACAGCAGCAGCATCTCCACGGTCCACCGGCCCACCCCGCGCACGGTGGTGAGCCGCTCGATGATCTCGTCGTCCGACATCCGCCGCACCCGCACCATGCTGGGCACGGTGCCGTCCACCGTCTTCGCCGCGAGGTCCTTGACGGCGAGGGTCTTGGCGTTGGAGAGCCCGGCGGCCCGCAGCCGCTCCGGAGCCGTGGCCAGAATGTCAGCGGGACGGGGAAACCGGCGCGGATGGTGGAGTGCGCAGACCCGTCCCAGAATCGTGGCGGCCGCCTTGCCGGAGAGCTGCTGGTAGACGATCGACTCCAGCAGCGCGGCGAACAGACTCTGGGTGGGCTCCGGCTCCAGCCGGAACGGTCCGGCGCGCAGGATCAACTCGCCGAGCCGGGGGTCCGCGTCGGAAAGATGCCGGCAGGCGACCTCCGGATGGTAATCGAGGCCCGGCACCCTTGGCGCGACCATGGTCATCCACCGAAGATAATCAGAAGCTCGACCACCGGTCGGCGGTGAGAAGGCCGGTGGCGGCGATGACCAGGAGAGCACCGGCGATCTCCCACGGCCCCGGCCGCGCGCCAAAGACGACGATGGCCAACAGATGGGTGAAGACGATGCCGAGGTTGGAGAGTGCGGTGACCGGCGCGGCGCGCTCGAGCGAGTAGGCCCGGGTCATCGCGAGCTGAGCCCCACCACCCCCGACCCCGGCGCCCACCATGAAGAGCCCGCTCCGCGCATCCGGCCAGCGCCACACCGGAATCGAGAGCACCAGCATGGCGGCGAGGCCCACCAGCGAGAAATGCAGGACGACCGCCTCATGGCTCTCGCCGGGTCCGATCTTGCGGAGCCAGATCATCGCGAGCGCGTAGAAGAACGCGCCCACCGTGGCCACGCCGGCCACCGGGGCCGCGATCTCGAACGAGGGCCGTACCACCGCGATGATCCCGGCGAACGCGAGCGCCACCGCGAGGGCCACGTGTCGGCCCACTCGTTCACCGAGGAGCGAGCCGGAGAGGAGGGCGACGAAGATCGGCGCGGTCGCACCCAGCGTCGCCGCGTCCCCTACGCCGATGCGGTTGGATCCGAGCGCGAAGAATGCTCCGATCGCGGCCAGGGTGCCGAAGATGCTGCGTCTCCAGGTGCCCGCACGATCGGTCACCCGCAACGAGTGTCTTTGCGCCCGGGCCAGCGCGAGCGCGATGAGCGCGCCGATCACGAAGCGGGCGGCGGCGATCTCCGACCAGGGGAGATGGGCCGAGCCGAGGCGGGTGCAGACGTTCATCAGCGCGAAGAAGAGCTGCGCCAGAACCATCCAGGCCAGGCCCAGGCCGGAGCGACGCTCGGAGAGCTGCACGCGCTTCCTTTCGACCGGCCGCCCGGATGGAAGTGAACGGAGAACGCTGCCGCCTCTGGGTGCCGGAGCGGGCCCTGGAGACCAGGTGCAAAGCTAACCCCAGATCTCCTGAGGCCAGTGCAAAGCACGGGTGCTCGCTGGCCTGTTGCCACTGGTCCAGAGGGCGCTGATCCCCTGCTTGACGCGCGTGCCGGCGGACGTTCGCTTTGGGGCATGCACCCCGACGAATTTCGCCGCCAGGCCCATGTCCTGGTCGATTGGATGGCCGATTATCTGCGCGATGTCGGCACCCTGCCGGTCACCCCGGCGGTCCTGCCCGGTGATATCAAGAGCCAGCTTCCCACGAGCCCTCCAGAGTCAGGCGAGCCGTTCGAGGCCTTGATCGAGGACTTCCGGCGGGTCGTGGTTCCCGGGATGACGCATTGGAACCATCCCGGCTGGTTCGCCTACTTCCCTGGCAACAACAGTCCGCCATCGATTCTGGGCGAGATGCTCACAGCCGCGATGGGCGCACAGTGCATGTCCTGGGCGACGTCGCCCGCGGCCACCGAGCTGGAGCAGGTGGTCATGGACTGGCTGCGGCAGATGCTGGCACTGCCGGCAGACTTCACCGGCGTCATCCAGGATACGGCGTCTACGGCGACGCTGGTGGCGCTGCTGACCGCGCGAGAGCGCGCGACGGATGGACGTGCCGGCGGTCTGGGCCTGGCCCGGTCAGGGTCTTCGCTCACGGTCTACGCGTCGGCGGAGGCACACTCCTCCATCGACAAGGCGGTGAAGCTCGCGGGCTACGGGCTCGACCAGCTGCGCCACATTCCGACCGACGAGGCGTTCGCGCTTCGCCCGGAGGCGCTGGAGCAGGCGATCCTCGAGGACCGCTCCGCCGGCCGCGTGCCGGCGTGTGTCGTCGCGTCGATCGGTACCACCTCGTCGACCGCGATCGACCCGGTGCCGGCCATCGCCGAGATCTGCCGGCGCCACGGGCTCTGGCTGCACGTCGATGCCGCCTATGCGGGCGCCGCGGCCATTGTGCCCGAGCTGCGCTGGATGTTCCAGGGCGTCGGCCAGGCCGACAGCTTCGTCTTCAACCCGCACAAGTGGCTCCTCACCAACTTCGACTGCACGGCCTACTTCGTTCGAGATCCGGACGCGCTGCTCGGGACCTTCCAGGCGACCCCCGAATACCTGCGCACCACGCACGACTCCAGCGTGGTGAACTACCGTGACTGGGGGATTCAGCTGGGCCGCCGGTTCAGGGCGTTGAAGCTCTGGTTCGTGATCCGGAGCTACGGAGTGGCAGGGCTGCAGGCGATGATCCGGCGACACGTGGCGCTGGCCCAGGAGTTCGCCGGCTGGGTCGCGTCGGCGCCGGACTTCGAAGTGGTGGCCCCCGTGCCGCTCGGCCTAGTGTGTTTTCGCTACCGGCCGGCCGGGCGCACGATGTCGGAGATCGATGCGCTCAATCAGGAGCTGCTGGCCCGGATCAACGCCGGGCGCACGATCCATCTGACTCATACGCGTCTGCGCGGTCGTTACGTGATCCGGCTGGTCGTTGGACAACGGGGGACCACTCGGGAGCATGTGGTCGCCGCGTGGGAGCTCATTCGGGCGAGCGCCGCCACGCTCTGATCCGGGAGGCTCAGCCAACCAGGGCCGCCGCCGGCGGCGGCACGAGCAGGGGCCGGAGGTAGTTGCCGGTGTGCGACCCACCCACCGTGGCCACGTCCTCGGGCGTGCCCTGGGCCACGACCCACCCGCCCGCGTCGCCGGCCTCCGGACCCAGGTCGATCACCCAGTCGGCGCGCTTGATGACGTCCAGGTGGTGCTCGATGACCACGACGGTGTGCCCGGCGTCCACCAGCCGGTCGAGCACCTGGATCAGCACCCGCACGTCATCGAGATGCAATCCGGTGGTGGGCTCATCCAGGATGTAGACCTTCCGACCGTCCCGTCTGGTGGCGTGGGCCAGCTCTCGCGCGATCTTGAGCCGCTGCGCCTCGCCTCCGGAGAGCGTCGTGGCGGGCTGCCCCAGCCGGAGGTATCCCAGTCCCACTTGCTGAAGCTGCCAGAGCGCCGCCCCGAGCTTGGTCTGGTGCCGGAAGCGGGCGATGGCTTCCTCCACCGTCCACTGTAACACGTCGTGAATCGAGTGGCCATGGATGCGCACGTCGAGGACATCTCGCCGGTAGCGCGTGCCGCCGCAGACTTCGCAGGGCACGAATACGTCGGCCAGGAAGACCATCTCGACCTGCACGTGGCCCGCGCCTTCGCAGGCATCGCAGCGGCCGCCGGGCAGGTTGAAGGAGAACGTCGCGGCGGTGTACTTGCGCTGTCGAGCAAGTGGTTGGGCCGCGAACAGCTCGCGGATCTCGTCGAACGCCTTGATGTAGGTGATCGGGTTGGACCTGGGCGACCGCCCGATGGGCGACTGATCGATCAGCAGCACGTCGTCCAGCAGCTCGGCCCCGGTCAGGGACTCGACCTCTCCCACTGCCTCGCCCAGGTGGCTCTTGGCCGAGTGGCCGCCGTGGAGCCGGGCCTCCAGGTGTCGGTAGATGATATCGTGGACCAGCGTGCTCTTCCCCGAGCCGGATACGCCGGTGATCGCGGTGAGCGTCCCCAGGGGAATGTCGACATCCACCCCCTTCAGGTTGTGCAATCTCGCCCCCCGTACCCGAAGCCACTGGGGACCGGCCGGCCGCCTGAGACTCGGCACTGCGATCCGTTTCTCGCCCGTGAGATACTGGCCGGTCAACGTGTTCCGGGCACCGGCGACCGAACCGGCATGGACCACACGTCCGCCCCGCTCGCCCGCGCCGGGCCCGAGCTCGAGCATGAAGTCGGCCTGGCGGATGGCGGCCAGATCGTGCTCCACCACCAGCACGGTATTCCCCGCGTCGCGCAGCCGGCGCAGCAGGCCGAGCAGCCGGTCGGTGTCGCGCGGGTGGAGGCCGATGGATGGCTCGTCGAGCACGTAGAGCGTATCGACCAGGTGAGATCCGAGCGCGTTGCCCAGCGAGATGCGCTGGGCCTCGCCGCCGGAGAGGGTACGGGTCTGACGATCGAGCGTCAGATAGCTGAGTCCCACGTCGCAGAGGAAGCCGAGGCGGGCGGCCAGCTGGTCCAGCACGAGCTGGGCCACCTCGCGCTCGAACGGTGTGAGCGTGAGCGCCTCCAGCCAGGCCTGAATGCCCTCGATGGACCGCGCGGCCACCGAGGCCACCGTCTCATCGCCGATCCGCACGGCCAGGGCATCGGGATTGAGCCGGGTGCCACCACAGGCCTCGCAAGTCTTGGCGAGCTGATACTGTCGCAGAAAGACCCGGATGTACTGCTTGTAGCGCTTCTCTTCGAGGTCCTTGAGAAAGGGAAAGATTCCAACGTAGCGCCCCTGACGGCCGTAGAGCAGGTCCCGCCGATGCGCGGCCTTGAGCTTGTGCCAGGGCCTGGCCGGATCGGCACCGAGGCTCCGGGCAAAATCGAGCAGCATCCGGCGCCGGGTCTCGTACCGAGGCTTGGTCCAGGGGTCGATCGCACCGTCGGCCAGGCTTCGAGCGGGATCAGGAACGATGAGCGATTCGTCGTACTCCAGGACCGCCCCGAACCCGTTGCAGTGAGAGCACGCGCCACGCGGATTGTTGAAAGAGAAGAGCGCGGGAGTGACGGCGGCCGCCGGTGTATCGCAGGTGCTGCAGGCGGGGAAGCGGGTGAACCTGAGACGGCGGCCATCGGCCAACGCCAGCGCGATGCCATCACCCTCCTGAAAGGCGGTCGCCACCGCCTCCGCCAGCCGGCCGGCCGCGGCCGGACCGGCGGTGAGCCGGTCGACCACCACCAGGAGCTCTCGCACCCGGGTGAGGTCGAGTCCGGCCGGCAGCTCGTCGAGGCGATACGGGTTGCCATCTGCCAGCACCCGGACGAAGCCGAGCGCGCGCAGGTTCTCGACCACCGCCTCGTGGGCCAGCCGCGCCACGGGCGGCAGCGGAAAGCTGATCTGCACCGGGCCGGTCACTGCGGCCAGCACGTCGTCCGCGGCCGACTGCGGAGTGTCGCGGCGCACCGGGGCACCGCACGCTCGGCAGTAGCTGCGGCCAATCCGGGCCCAGAGCAGGCGCAGATAGTCGTACACCTCGGTGGCCGTGCCCACGGTGGAGCGGCTGGAGACGGTGGGGTTCCGCTGCTCGATGGCCACTGCCGGCGCCAGCCCCTCCAGCCGATCCACCAGCGGCTTGGGCATCCGCTCCAGAAACTGCTTGGCGTAGGTGGAGAGCGATTCGATGTAGCGCCGCTGCCCCTCGGCGTAGATGGTGTCGAACGCGAGGGTGCTCTTCCCCGACCCGGACGGGCCGGTGATCACGGTGAGCGCGCGGTGCGGGAGCTCGGCGCTGATTCCCCGGAGATTGTGCTGCCGGGCGTTGACGATGCGGATCACGGACTGGGACATCGCAGTCAGAAGGATAGCGGGGGTCCCGCGTTCGGGATAGTTTCGGGAAGGCAGCCTCGCAGCGGGCGACTATCTTTTCCCGTTCATGCCTCGATTGCTCACCCCCAAGTTCCTGGTTCGCGGCTTCGAGTTCTCGGTCCTGGCCTCGCTCGTGGGGTTTGGGATCACGCTGCTGTACGGCAACGACTTCTCCGCCTTTCTGGCGGGGGTGGGCCGGCTCCACTGGATCTGGCTCCTCGCCGGTGTCGGGCTGGCGTCGATGGATTGGATCGGCGGCGGACTCAGGAACTGGGTGGTGGCCCGGCATGTTTACCCGAATCCATCGCTCAAGGGGATGATTCTGGCGGGTGGGATGGGCGCCTGGGCGGGGTACATCACCCCCCTCAACTCTGGCGCCGGGCCGATGACGATGTACACCATGCGGCGCTACGGGCTGCCGCTGCCGGTGGCGGTGACCTCGACCTTCATGAGCTTCGTCGCCACCATCCTGTTCTTTGCCATCGCGGGGCCGCTGGCGCTGCTGTTCGGCGCGGGACAGTCGCTGGGCCAGCGGGGCAACGTTCTCGGACTCTCGCTCTACGATCTGTTCCGCGGCAGCCTGACGATCGTCGGCGGAATCGGCGTGCTGATGGCTTTGGTGATGTTCTTTCCCAAGCTGGTGCGCGACCTGATTCACCGTCTGGCCGAGTCGGTGGGGCGGCGGAATGCCAGGTTCGCGGGCCGGCTCGAGCGGCTCAGGGAGGGCATCGATCAGGCGCACGAGAGCGTGGTGGCCTTCAACAGCCCGGCTGGCTGGCTGGCGCTCTTCTGGGCCACGATCCTGAGCGGTCCCTCGCACGCCAACAAGCTGCTCGCCGGGTACGTGGCGCTCCGCGCCCTCGGGCTGCACGCCAACTTCGTCGACATTCTGCTGCTGCAGACGCTGGTCATGTTTCTGCTCTACTTCGCGCCCACCCCGGGCGCCTCCGGTATCGGCGAGGTGCTCTCGGCGGCGGTGATGTCGTCCTACGTGCCCCGGGGGCTCACCCCGATCTACATCCTGCTCTGGCGGCTCATTCTCACTTACATCACCCTGGGCTTCGGGTTCCTGGTCTTCTCCAGCTGGGTCCGCAAAGGGCTCAAGGGCATCGACCGGGCGGTGCTGGCCGAACCGGTGGGCTAGCCGTATGAGCCAGATGCTGGACGAGACGGAAGAGGGGGCCAAGAGTTACGACGCGGCGTTGCTGCGCCGGCTGCTGGGCTACCTGCGTCCCTACCGGCGACTGGGTGCCGGGGCGCTGCTGCTGCTGCTCTCGCAGTCGGGACTGGCGCTGATCGGACCCCGGCTCACCGAGCGGGCGCTGGACGTCGCGATCCCCCGGCAGGATGCCGGCCTCCTGAGCCTGCTGGCGGCCCTGTACCTCGGGACGCTGCTGCTCGAATTCCTGGTGGAGTACGGCGGGACGCTGCTGACCACGTACGTCGGGCAGCGGATCATGTACGACCTCCGGATGCAGATCTTCGGGCATCTTCAGCGCCTCAGCATCACCTACTTCGACCGAAACCCGGTGGGCCGGTTGATGACCCGGGTCACCTCGGACGTGGAGACGCTCAACGAGCTCTTTTCCTCCGGCGTGGTCACCATCTTCGGGGACGTGTTCACCCTGATCGCGATCATGGGGATGATGTTGGCGATCGACCTCCGGCTCGCGCTGGTGACGTTCGCGGTCATTCCGCTGGTCTGGCTCACCGCCCGGATCTTCCGCCGCCGGATCCGGCAGGCGTTCCGCGACATCCGCACCCGACTGGCCCGGCTCAACGCCTACCTGCAGGAGCAGCTCTCGGGGATGCGGATCGTGCAGCTCTTCGGCAGGGAGGAGGCGTCGGCCCGGCGGTTCGGCCGGCTGAACCGCGAGCACCTCGACGCCCACCTCCGCTCAATCACGGTGTACGCCATCTTCTTTCCCGTGGTCGAGGTGCTCACCGCCGTGGCGATGGCGCTGCTGCTCTGGTACGGCGGCCTCCGGACGCTGCACGGGACCCTCACGGTCGGTGTGCTCGCCGCGTTCATCCAGTACACCCGGCGGTTCTTCCAGCCGCTCCAGGATCTGTCGGAGAAGTTCAACCTGCTGCAAAGTGCCATGGCGTCCTCGGAGCGGGTCTTCTCTCTGCTGGACGAGCCGGTGACGGTGCAGGAGCCGGTGGCGCCCGCGGTCCTGTCCAGGCCGGTGCGCGGGCTGGTCCGCTTCGAGGAGGTCTGGTTCCGCTACAGCCCGACGGGGCCATGGGTCCTGCGGGATATCTCGTTCACGGCCGCGCCGGGACGGACCATCGCCCTGGTCGGCGCCACCGGGGCCGGCAAGACCACGATCGTGAACCTGCTGCTCCGCTTCTACGACCCGGAGCGGGGGCGGATCACGGTGGACGGGGTGGACATCCGGGAGCTCTCGACCGCCGAGCTGCGGTCGGTCATCGGCTTCGTGCAGCAGGATCTCTTTCTCTTTACCGGCGACATCCTGCATAACCTGACGCTGGATGCGCCGATCACCCCCGAGGCGGCGAGGCAGGCCGCGCGCCGGGTCGGCGCGGACCGGTTCATCGAGCGACTCCCGGCGGGCTACGCGCACGAGCTGGGTGAGCGGGGCAGGAGCCTGAGCGTCGGCGAGCGGCAGCTCCTGAGCTTCGCCCGGGCGCTGGCGCTCGACCCCCGCATCCTGGTGCTCGACGAGGCCACCAGCTCGGTCGATGCCGAGGCCGAAGCTCAGATCCAGCGGGCCATCGCCGAGCTCATGGCCGGCCGCACCAGCATCGTGGTGGCGCACCGGCTGAGCACGATCCTCCACGCGGACGAGATCCTGGTGCTCCACCATGGGGAGATCCGGGAGCGCGGCAGCCATCGGGAGCTGCTGGCGCTGGGTGGCCTCTATGATCGCCTGTATCAGCTTCAACTGCGTGGGCAGGAGGCCCGGAAGATTGCGTAAGAGTATTTTGCTTGCGTGGTTACGGAGCGCGGGATAGCTTTGTCGGCGCCTGATCAACTCCCAGGATTCGATCGATGATGCACCTCGAGATCGGCGGCCGCCGCATCCCAGTTGCCGCCGGTGAGACCTTCATAGGATCCGCCACAGACTGCGGCATCGTGCTTCCTGGTGAGGGAGTGCGGCCGCGCCATGCCATCCTCCAGGGCACTGCTCAGGGCGCCGCGGCGATCCGGGCAGCATCGCCCGACGCCGAGCTGATCATCAACGGGGTCCGCCTGGGTGTCGATCCCACCCCCGTGCTCCACGGCGACAAGATCGAGATCGGCGGCCACGAGATCCTGGCGGTCGATTCTCGGCGTACCGGCCATACCCAATTGTTCGACTCCGGTGCCTTTACCGATCTTGTTCCCCCGCCGCGACCCGCCAAGCCGGCCGCCGTCGGGGGCCGGGCCGGTGGCAGGCTGGTCTGCCTCACCGACGGGCGGGAGTACACGCTGACCGGCGAGACGCTGGTGTTCGGGCGCGACGCGGGTGCGGACGTCGTGGTGACGGGCACCGATGTCTCCCGCCGTCACGCGGAGATCCAGACGACGGCCGAGGGCTACGTGCTGATGGATCTCAGCGTGAACGGCACCTATGTGAACGGCGAGCGGGTGGGTCGGCGATACCTCCTCGCCCGGGCCGACGTCATTCGCATCGGGCACGACGAATTCCGCTTCTACGCCGATGCCGCTCCTCCTCCGCAGCCCCGTCCTCCGCGCAGTACCCCGATGACCACCAATCCGGTCGGGCCGCCGACCGGCGCCGGCGCCCGGCTCTCGGACACGCTGCATGGTCTGCCGGTGTCCGGCGTGGCGAGCGTGGCCACGCCCACCGCCCCGAGGGTGGCCCCGCTGGCGTCGCTGCTGGTCCGGAGCGGCGAGCTCAAGGGTCAGCGGCTGCCCATCAAGGTGCCGCTGATCAACATCGGCCGCGCGGAGTTCAACGACGTCGTGCTGCCCGATCCCAGCGTCAGCACCAGCCACGCCAAGCTGCAGCGGCGGGAGAACATCTGGATCCTCACGGACAGCGCGTCCACCAACGGCACCTACGTGGAAGGTGAGCCGGTGGAGGGCGAGGTGGCGCTCAGTCCCGGTGCCACCCTGCGCTTCGGCGACGTGTCGGCGCTCTTCGAGCCGCTGGACGACCAGGTCCCCGCCCGCCGCACCGCCGGTACCAGGCTGGTCGAGGCGATGGACCTCACCGGAGCCACGCCGCCCGGGGCCTCGCGTGCCGACCAGGCCGAGCCGGGGTCGGAGTCCGAGCCGGGTGCGGCCCCAGCCCCAAGCACCGCCCGCCAGCGGCGGCCGATTCGCGCCTCGGTGCCCCGTCCCGAGGGTCCGCCTATCTGGTTGCTGGTAGTGCTGGTGCTCCTGGGTGCGGCCCTGGCCTACTTCCTTCTGCGCTAGACCATAGGTCCCCGTGCACTTCACTTGTGCCGCTCGCACCGATGTTGGCATCGTCCGTTCGGGCAACGAAGACAATTATCTCATGCTCGCGGAGCGCGGGATCTTCATTGTGGCCGACGGCATGGGGGGCCATGCGGCGGGCGAGGTGGCAAGCGAGATGGCCGTGCGCATCACGTCGCACCAGATCGGCTCGATCCGGGGACTCTCCGACGAGGACGCGAGTGAGCGGGTCCGCGCCGCGATCCGCTCGGCCAACGACGCGATCTTCGAGCGCACCCTGTCGGAGCAGGACAAGCGGGGCATGGGCACGACGGCCACCGTCCTGGTGCTCATGCCCCAGCGCTACCTGATCGGCCAGGTGGGGGACAGCCGGGCCTATCTCCTCCGGCGCTCCGAGCTGAGCCAGCTCACCAAGGATCACTCTTACGTCCAGGAGCAGGTGGATGCCGGACTGCTGACGCCGGATCAGGCGCGGGTGCACCCGTACAGCAACGTCATCACCCGCTGCGTCGGGGCCAGCATGGACGTGGTGCCCGACATCTATTTCGGGAATCTGGAGGCCGGCGACATCATCCTGCTCGCCTCCGACGGGCTGACCGGCATGCTGGAGGATGAGCAGCTCAACCGGATCCTCACCGGTGACGGCGGGCCGCAGCACTGGGTGGACCGGATGATCACCGAGGCCAACCGGCGGGGCGGATTGGACAATATCACGGCCATCGTGATCCGCATCGATTCGGTGGAGAGCACCACCGGCGAGCAGCCGGCCGTCGCTGCCGCCGCGGGCGGGACCAGCTAGCTCGCGGGGAGCTCCCGCTCGAGCCGGATGTTGGCCCGGGCGAATCGCTCGTGCTGCTCCAGCGGCACCTGGACGAATCCGTGCCTCTGATACAGCCGGATGGCCGGGCCGAGCACCGTGTTCGAGACGATCACCACGCGTCGGGCGCCCGCCCGGCGGGCGAACTCCACCGATGCCTCCATCAGCAGGTCTCCGTAGCCCCGGCCTCGCGCCCCGGGCGAGACGGCCATCTTGGCGATCTCGAAGATCCCCGGCTCGTGGGGCAGCACCGCGCAGGTCCCCTGGACCCCGTCCGCATCGATCACGAAAAAGATCTGCCCGCCGGGCGCGATGACTGCGGCCTCCGGATCGCGGAAGATCTCCCGGTCGGCATCTTCCAGCACGAAGAAGGTCTCGATCCAGTCGCGGTTGAGGCGCTCGAAGTCGACGCGGTATTTCTCTCGATAGGTCTCGATGCGGGCCATGGTGGTCTGAGGTCGGTCACGCCGGTATTGTTCAGGGTGTCACTTCTTCCGGATGGTGGTACGATGCGCGCGCTGGTCCGGCCCCTGCTGCTCGCTCTCCTCTTCGGCGCCTGCAGCCATGGCGGCGGCTCCCCGCAACCGGCTCCCGACCGCAATGCCGGGGCAACCGTCGAAGTAGAGAATCAAGACTTCGCCGATATGACGATCTACGTGCTGCCCAAGGGTACGCGGGTGCGCTTGGGTCTCGCGGGCGGGCACTCCACCACCCGGCTGCCCATTCCCGCCTACGTGCTGCAACCCGGCCTGCAGCTCCGGTTCCTGGCGGACCCCATCGGTGGCTCGCGGGAGCCGGTGAGTGAGGAGATCTCGGTCGAGCCGGGGGAAACCGTCGAGCTGACCATCCCAGCCCAGTCATTGTGAGGGTGGGGGAAAGACGGTAAGGACGGGAAGGGCGGGAAGGTTCGCGCATGTAGGGCTCTGTGTTGCTTTCCGTCTTTACCGCCCTTCCCGCCCTTACCGTCGTTCCCGTCCTCAGTGCCTCGCGTAGCTCTGGGTCTTCCCATCGAGCTGGAAGGCAAGCACTTCGTACGGCTCGGCCGGCGCGCCGGGGGAGGCCATCCCTGGTGTGCCGCCCGGCATTCCCGGCACCGCGAGTCCCGCGATCGCGGGGTGTCTCGCGAGCAAGGATCGGAGGTCGGCGGCGGGCACGTGGCCTTCTATCAGGTACCGGCCCAGCACGGCCGTGTGACAGGAGCGGACGTCTTTGGGCACCCCAAGCCGGTCCTTGACCGAATCCATGTCTGCTTCGTCGTGGACGGTCGGGGTGAACCCGGTGGCCCGGAGGTGGTCCACCCACTTGGCGCAACAGCCGCAACTGGCGCTCTTGTAGACCACGATCGGCGTTGCCAGATCGTTCCGGGCCTCCGCCAGCAGCGCGCGACCGCCCAGCGATGCGAGCACCACTCCGGCCGCCTGCCCCACGAATGTGCGACGTGTGATCATCCTAACTCCTGTCCCTGGGGTTTTCGTCTATACCAACATCGCTTAGATAAGGACCTAGATAAGGATCGCTTCGCCGGCCAACGCGCGCTCCACTTCGGCCGCCGGCCAGGTGATCAGCTCCAGCAGCCCGGTGAGCGGGCGAGCCGGCGTCCGCGCGACGAACACCCGGAGACGCCGCGCGGTGCGGTAGAGCTCGTCGGCCACCCGGGGCAGGCCCAGCTGGCCGGCGCGCCCCTCATCGGTCAGCCGCTCCACCGCGCCACTCCGGGTCCGGAGCGGTAGATCCACTCCCAGCATCGACGACCGCACCGGAAAATCCAGCAGCAACTCCCCCTCCTCGAGCCCGACCTGCCGGGCGAGCGCGTCCTCCACCCGTTCCAGCAGCGCCGGATCGTCCGCGACCCACGGCTGTGCCTCGGGAGAGACATCGCTGGCAGGCAGGTCGAGCGCGCGCTTGTGGAGGCGCCTGGCCCGGATGGCGAGCGCCAGCGGGTTGCCGTCCCGGCTGATCAGCAGCTCCATCAGCCCGTCGTCGGTGGCCTCCGCGATCGACTCCGCCGAGAGGCTTCCCCGCGCCACGGCGGCTCGCACCGCCCGCTTGAACATGCAGGTGGCCGCCCGCACCGCGTGGTGCCAGTACACGTTGCGATACATCTGGTACTTGGCGAACAGGAGCGACTCGAGCGCGCTCAGGCCCTTCTCCTGGACACCCACCTGGTGCCGCCCGGGTCCGGTCTCGACCAGCGTCAGCGTCGCCAGCAGGCGATCGACGTCGACCGTCCCATAGGGGACGCCGCACATCCTGGCGTCGCGGCTCAGGTAGTCGATCTTATCGAGATCCAGCGAGCCGGAGATCAATCCCTGTAGCGGGCTCGCGCTCCTGCCGGCGATGAGATCCCCCACCCGGTCGGCAAATCCGCGGCCGCCGATCTCGGTCAGGACCTGGCCCAGCTCCCCCTGCCTGAGCTTGGCCACGCCGAGCGTCTCGTGGGAGGGAAAGCCCGCCTCCTCCAGCGCGTGGCTGAACGGGTAATGGCCGATGTCGTGTAGCAGCGCCGCCAGGCGCACGGCGAGGCAATCCTCCTGGGCCACCAGGTCGAGCTCGCCGTGCTCTTCCAGGCTGGCCAGCGCCCGGCGAGTCAGATGATACGCGCCGAGCGCGTGCTCGAATCGGGTGTGGGTGGCGCCGGGATACACCAGGAAGGCATGTCCCACCTGTCGCACGTAGCGGAGGCGCTGAACCGTCGGCGTATCCAGCGCGAGGAGGGCGGGGCGATCCAGCCGGATGTTGTCCCACAGAGGGTCGCGGATGACCTCCAGCTCCGCGCCCTCCCGGGGCCGCGGCCCCGTCCGGCGGCTCACACCGCGGGTCCCGCGTCCGCCACCGATGCGGGCACGCCGGCGCGATACTGCTCGAAGTTCTCGCGGAACATCTGGGCCAGCTTGCGCGCCTGGGCATCGTAGGCGGCGGGATCGGACCAGGTGCTTCGGGGCGACAGCACCTCCGCCGGCACGCCAGGAACCGCCACTGGCACTTCCAGGCCGAAGACCGGGTCACGCGCGAACCCCGCGCTGTCGAGCTCCCCCGCGAGGGCGGCCCGCACCATCGTTCGGGTATACGAGAGCTTCATCCGGGTCCCCCGTCCGTACGGTCCACCGGTCCAGCCGGTGTTCACCAGCCACACCTTCACGCCGTGTCGCTCGATCCGCTCGCCCAGCATGCTGGCGTATTCCCCGGGATGACGCGGCAGGAACGGTGCCCCGAAGCAGGCGGAGAACGTCGCCGTCGGCTCGGTCACCCCGCGCTCGGTGCCGGCCACCTTGGCGGTGTACCCCGAGAGGAAGTGATACATCGCCTGCTCCGCCGTGAGCCGCGCGATCGGCGGCAGCACGCCGAAGGCGTCCGCCGTGAGAAAGACGATGTTTCTGGGATGGCCGCCCGACCCGCTGGGCAGATGGTTGGGGATGTAGGAGATGGGATAACACGCCCGGGTATTCTCGGTGAGCCGGTCGAGATCGAAGTCGACCATTCGGGTGGCCGGGTCCAGCACCACGTTCTCCAGCACGGTGCCGAACATCTGGGTAGCGGCGTAGATCTCGGGCTCGCTCTCGGGGCGGAGCCGGATGACCTTGGCATAGCAGCCACCCTCGAAGTTGAAGACTCCGCGGTCGCTCCAGCCGTGCTCATCGTCGCCGATGAGCTGCCGGGTGGCGTCGGCGGAGAGGGTGGTCTTGCCGGTGCCGGAGAGTCCGAAGAACACGGCGGTGTCTCCCGCCGGGCCCACGTTGGCCGAGCAGTGCATCGGCAGGACGCCCTGGGCCGGCAGCAGGTAGTTGAGCACGGTGAAGATGGCCTTCTTCATCTCCCCCGCGTAGCGCGTGCCCCCGATCAGCACCAGCTTCTTGGCGAAGTTGAGGACCACGAAGGTGCCGCTGCGAGTCGCATGGCGCTCGGGATCGGCTTGGAGGTCCGGGGCGTGAAGCACCGTGAAGCCCGGCCGGAAATGGGCCAACTCAGCGGGGAGCGCGCGGATGAACATGTTCCGCACGAAGAGCGCGTGCCAGGCGTTGGGGGTGATGAAGCGCACGGGGAGCCGGTAAGCCGGGTCGGCCCCGCCGAACAGGTCCTGCACATAGAGCTCACGGGCGTCGAGGTATCCGCGCACGTCGTCGTACAGCCGGTCGAACGCCGCCGGGTCCAGCCGGGGGTTCCGCTCCCACCAGATCCGGTCCGCGGCGCCGGTCTCCTCGATCACGAACTTGTCCTTGGGGGAGCGCCCGGTGTGTGGCGTCGTCACCGCGGCGAACGCCCCGTGATCGGAGAGCTGTCCTTCGCTCCGGCGCAAGGCGTGTTCGATCAGGGAGGGCGGCGTCAGGTTGGCGTGGATCCGGATAGGAAAGAGGCCGTGCTCGACGAGGGTCAGACTCTCGCGAGAAACTGCGGTCGTCTCGGTACTCATACGCTCCTGGTGCGCGTGGCGCGGAAGAGGACGTCCCGACGCCGGCAACGGCCGACGTCCGGGCCGGAAATCTCGACCGGTTACCCCTCCGGGGCAACCGCGCGTCCGTGCCCCCGAGCCGGGTCCGTTACAGTCGCCGGACGGCTCAGGGCTCGACGATCTGCACCGTGGACGGCAGGTGGTATAGCGACTGCGCGGTGTTTCGGTCCCGCTGGCTTGGCTGGGAGACCGTCGGGTCGGCGTACATCAGGTCGGTGGCGGTGAGCGAATGCCGAAAGATGCCCAGCGAGTGTCCGAACTCATGCAGGGATGTGAGGGCCACGCACTCGGCCAGACCCGGGGCCCCGGGGTCCGATTTGGGATCGACGTAAATCCGGATGGGTAGCCGGAGGTCCTGATGATCGTCGGTGATGTCGACGTCGGTCTCGCCGGAGCATTGGGGGGCGAGGGCGCTGTGCAGCCGGAGCCGCGCCAGCTTGGGGCCGGCCGGTGGGCCCGCCCGGACGATGACGTCGGCGGCCGAGGAGTCGCTCACCACCGTAGCGTCGAATTCGCGATAGAGAAACTGGTGGCGCCAGGTGGTGATGGCCTGGGTGATGTCGGCCGGCAGGTCGCTGGCATCCTCTACCCATACCCGGACCGGCAGACGGTCCGCCGGCCAGTGAAAGCTGATGGTGTCGGTGCCGGTGCCCCGTGGCTCGAAGAGCCGCCACTCGTAGAGATCGCTCCTGAGCGGGGAGGCGATGTCGCCGCAGGCAAGCGCCGCCAGCGCGAACCCGAGGGTCATCCAGCGGTGGCGCGGGGTCATCGGGTCCTCCGGGCCAGACCGATGGAAACCGCGATCCGGCTCACGCTTTGGTTCTGGGCGAATCCCTCGGTGCGCAGCTCCTCAGTGGTGAACCGGTGGAAGTCGTACCCGACCGAGCCCATCAGATCCCAGGCGGGGAGCACCGGCCGCCGATAGTCCAGGCCGGCACCGACCAGGAACCGGGTCGTGCCGCCCGAGAGGAAGATCCCTTCCTTGTCGGCAGGCCAGTAGTGGATCGCACCGAGCCCCGCGCGCCAGCGGATCTGGCTGGTGATCGGTCCCTGCACGCCGGCCACCAGGGTCCCGGTCCGGAGGGTGCCGAGGTCGGTCTCCGCGCCATTCTCGGAGCTGTGATACTTCCCTGTGGCGAACGTGCCCTCGATCGCGGCGCGGTAGCCGGTCGGGCCGACCGGGATCGAGCCGCCCAGGGCGAGCATCGGCGCGATCGACTGCCGTACGGTGATCTCGGAGATGACAATCACGTCACGCAGCAGATTGCTCGCGCCGACCGCGCCCAGCCGGGCATAGTACTCCGTCTGGGCCGCGAGGCCTGGGGCCCTGGCCGGCAGCAGCAAGGCCAGGAGCAGGATTGTCTTTGGCATGCCGTGGAAGATGCGGGCGAAGGGTGGGACGGTCAACGCGACCGGGGGCGGGCGTAGGCCCTGAGACGGCGCAACATGCGACGGTCCTGGGTGAAGCCGTCGTCTCCTTTCGGAGTCTCCAGGATCTTGACCACCCCGGCGAACCGCGGGTCGCGCATGATCCGGCGAAACGGCTCGGCCCCGAGGGAGCCCTCGGCGATCAGCTCGTGCCGGTCGCGCCGGGAGGCGAAGCCGGTCTTGGAGTCATTGAGATGAAGACAGTGCAGGTGCTCCAGCCCTAGCACGGCCTCCCACCGCTGCCAGACGCCGTCGTACTCCTTCACCAGGTCATACCCCGCGGAGTAGAGGTGGCAGGTGTCAGCACAGAATCCCACGCGGTGGCGGACCTCCTCGCCGATGGCCGCGCGCAACGCGGCCAGCTCCTCGAAGGTGCTCCCCAGTGCGGTGCCGGTACCAGCCGTGGTTTCCAGGAGCACCGCCACCGAGCCCGGCACCGCCCTCAGGCAGCGGGTGTAAGCCGCCGCGTTCCGGAGCAGACCGGCCTCACGGTCATCGATATAATTGCCCGGATGCGACACCACGTGAGGAATTCCCAGCGCCTCGCAGCGCTCCAGCTCGGCCCGGAAGGAGGCCTCCGAGCGCTTGCGCAGGACTGGATCGGGCGACGCGAGGTTGATTAGATAGGAGTCATGCGACACTATACGTGCGATCCCGCTTCGCTCGAACTCGCGTAGGAACGCCGTCCGAGCCTCGAGCGCTACCACCGGTTCACGCCACTGACTGGGGGTCTTGGTGAACACCTGGAGCGCGGTGGCCCCGATCTTCAGCGCGCGGATGGGCGCAGTGGCGATACCGCCCTGTACCGAGACGTGGGCACCCAGCAGCTCGTGACCCGACCGATGCATTTCATCCTCGCGATCATGTGACCAACGGCAATCATCCCGAGCCACTCGCTCGCCTGCGTCTGGTCCTGACGGGCGATGCGTCGGCCAGACCCGAGGGGCTCGAGCGGGCGCTCACCCGCGCCGGCTTCCACCTCACCGAAGTTCTCCCACCGACGGGGGAAGCCCCCCCGGACGCTCTGCTCATCACCCTCGCGCGCCATGACGACGGGCGAATGGCCCAGGCGCTCGAGAGCCTGGGGCAGTCTCCTCCGCGGGTGGTCCTGTTCGCCACCGAGAGCCACGAGGCTCCCACCGCCGCCCTCGGCGCCGGGGCCGACGACGCGCTCGCCGCACCGGTGCATTTTCCCGAGCTCTGCGCCCGGATCGAGGCCCGCATCCGTGACCGGCAGGCGCCCCGCCGCACACCGTACGAGGCCCAGGTACGCCGCGCCCTGGAGGATCTGCTGGCCGAGGCGCGTGGGACGCTGCAGCCGGCGGAGATCGTGCTCGCCCTGGTGCGCCGGCTGGCCCGCGCCTTCGCCCTCGCGCGCTGCTCCTTCGTGCTCACCACCCCAGGTGAGGAGGAGGGTCGAGTCGTCGCCGAGATGGCGAACGGCCACACCGAGCCACGGCTTGACCTCTCCCGCTACCCCGAGATCGCCGAAGCGATACGGAGCCGCCGGCCGGTGACCATGCCGGATGTCCAGGGCGCGGCGCCGGACGTCCCGGCCGGGACTCTGGTGGTCCTGCCCGTGCTCGCCGAGACGGCGGTCCCCGCCGTGCTCCTGCTCCGACCCGGATCCAGTCAGCCCCACCTCAGCGCGGCGCAGTTGGAGCTGGCGGCGACTCTGGCCCAGACGGCCGCGCGCGCGCTGGAGAATGGATCCGGCTCGCACCGCGATGCCAAGCACGAGATCCAGCTGCTCGATCGCCGGCTGCAGGAGGAGTTCGAGCGGGCCCGCCGGTACTCCCTGAGCTTCAGCCTGGTGCTGCTCGACGTCGCGGCCGGCGCGGACGCCACAGCCGCGGGCGAGGAGATGCGGCGGGAAGTGGGCGTCCGGCTCCGCCGCGAGCTGCGCCTGCCCGACTTCGTGTCCCGGTATGATCGCGACGAGTTCGCCATCGTGCTGCCCGAGACCGGGACCCAGGGCGCGCGCCGGAGCGTGACCCGCATGCGGGAGCGGCTCGGCACCCTGGCGGCGGAGCCGGGCGCGGCGGCGGAGCGCCCCAGCTTCAGCGCCGGCATCGTCTCGTTTCCCCATCCGGCTGCGGCCCAGCCCGATGACATGTATGCGCTGGTCGAGGCGGCACTCATGCGGGGGAAGGCCCAGACGGGGGAGCGGATCGGCATCGCGGAGTGACTACTTCCGGCGCAGCCACTCCGCGGGATCCAGCGCCACCTGGTTCTCGCCTCGGATCTCGAAGTGCAGGTGCGGGCCGTAATCCGAGTTCTGCCCGCCGACCGTACCGATGACTTCCCCTTTGGCCACGGCGGCCGCCAGGCGCACGCCGGCGCTCAGCAGGTGGGAGTACACCGAGTAGTAGCCGTTGCCGTGCTCCAAAACGATCGTCAGTCCATACGTGCCGAACTGTCCCACCAGTCGCACCTTCCCCGATTCCACCGCTTTCACCGGCGTGCCCACCGCGGCGGCGATCCCGAGTCCGTTCCACCGGATGATGCCGCCACTCGGCAGCGTGTCCCGCCCGAAACGGTAGACGATCGTCCCTTCGACGGGCCAGTCCAGCTTTCCCAGGTCGGCGGTGGTAATCGAGCCCGGCGTGCTTACACCGCCGCGGAGCGCCCCTCGGGCCGCCTCGTCTCGGCGGGCCCGTTCCAGCGCGGCCAGGAGACCGTTGAGCCGGGCCTCGTCCTTCTGCAGGGTGGTGAGCCGTCGCTCCGTGCTTCGGGCGGACCGCTGCAGCGCATCCAGCCGGCGCGACCTGGCTTCGGCAAGCTGACTGTACTTGGCGTATTCGGCCTCGCGCTCCTCCCGGGACCGGTCGAGTTGCTTGCGCACGTCGAGGATATTGTTCCGCTCGCTCACCACACGGTTGCGCAGGTGCTCGACGTCGGTCACCAGCGCACGATCCTGCCGGCTGGTCAGGTAGAGGTACTTGTAGCGACTGAGCAGCTGGCCGAACGATTCGGCCGCGAGGAGCGCCTGGAAGGTGTAGAGCGGGCCACGCTTGTAGATGTCCACCAGCCGGCGTTCCAGCACGGCGCGGCGTTCGGCAAGATTGTCCTCCGCCAGGATGAGCTCCGCGCTGGACCGGTCGAGCTGGGACGCCAGTCCGCCGATCTGGCGCTCGATCTCGCTCACGATCCGCTGGGTCGACTCCCGCTGCCGCTCCAGGTTGCTGAGCTCGTCGTGTACGTCGTGGACCTGCCCCTGGAGCCGGAGCTGCTGCTCCTGCAGCCGATCCCGTTCCCGCCGGATCTCCTCCAGGCGACGGCGACTCTCCTCGAGCTCGGAGGGCTGCTGGGCATGGGCCGGGGCGGCGAGGGAGGTAAGGGCGGTAAGGACGGTGAGGTTGTGCACGAAACGCTTTACCGCCCTTACCGCCCTCCCCGAGCCCGCCCTTGCCGCCCTACACATGCCTCAAGTGCCGCCCCACGCTCACCAGACTGCCGCCCAGACCGAGCATGAACCCGAACACCAGGATCAGCAGCATCTGCTCGGGTCGGAAGAAGACCAGCCCGGCAAAGGTCCCGCCGCTGCTGTCCCGGAAGAGCAGGTACCCGGCATAGCAGAGCAGCAGCGAGAGCAGGCCGCCAAGAATGCCCTTGAGCGCCCCCTCGAGCAGGAACGGACCCCGGATGAACCAGTTGGTGGCGCCGACCAACCGCATGACGCTGATCTCCCGGGCCCGCTGCATCAGGGTCAGGCGGATGGTGACGCCGATGATCACCACCGCCACCGCCGCGAAGGCGAGGCCGATCACCAGCCCGACCAGTCCGGTGATGTTGCGCAGGTGATCGAGCTTGCGGACCCAGTCCCGGCCGAAGCGGACGTCCTCCACGAAGCCGAAGCCCCGAAGCCGCTGAGCCACCCGTTCCACGGTCGCCGCGTCGCGGTACCCCTCCTTGAGCCGGACCTCGATCGAGGCGGGCAGCGGGTTCACCTGCAGATCGCGGTACGCGTCGCGAAACTCGACCAGCTCCTGCCGGGCCCGCGCCAACGCCTGCTCCTCGGTGACGAACGCCACGTCCTTCACCTCGGGAAACGCTGCGATATCCTGGCTAGCCAGCGTGATCGTCTCTGCCGGGGTGCCGCGGAGGACGAACGCCACGATCTCCACCCGCTCCTCCAATCCCCGCAACGCCTGGCGCAGGTTGATGGCCACCAGCCCGAACAGGCCCAGAGTAAAAAGCGAGAAGGCGATGGTGGTGACGGAGAGCGCCGAGAGGAGTGGTGCGCGGCGAAACGAGAGCAGGGCCTCCCGGGTCAGCAGCCTCACGTGGCCGCCTCCGCCGCGTCGGCCTCGTCCTCGGCGCTATCGTACACCACCGAGCCATCGCGGAGCTCGATGGTGCGGTAGGTGGTCTGCCGCACCAGATCGAGGTCGTGCGTGGCCATCACCACCACGGTGCCCCCGGCGTTGATGTCGCGCAGCAGCTGGAACACGCCGCGGGTGGCCCGCTCGTCGAGGTTGCCGGTGGGCTCGTCGGCGATCAGAATGGCCGGGTCGTTCACCAGTGCGCGGGCGATCGCTACCCGCTGCTGCTCGCCGCCGGAGAGCTCCCGGGGGTAGGCCCGGCTCTTGGCGGAGAGGCCCACCTGGGTGAGCACCCGCATCACCCGCGCGGCGATGGTGTCGCTCCGCGCGCCGGTCACTTCCAGCGCGAAGGCGATGTTCTCGGCCGCGGTGCGGTCTTCCAGCAGGCGGAAGTCCTGGAACACCACGCCCAGCCGGCGGCGCAGCTTGGGGACCTCCGCCGGGCGCAGGTCGCCCAGGCTATAGCCCGAGACCCGCACCTCGCCCGTAGTGGGCCGCTGCTCCGCGAAGAGCAGCTTCATGATGGTCGATTTCCCCGCGCCGGAGTGTCCCGTGAGGAACACGAACTCGCCCTTGCTCACGCGGAAGGAGACGTCCTTGAGGGCCAGGGCGCCGTTGGGATATGACTTGTGAACGTGGGAGAGGCGGATCACGAAAGGAAAATAATCACCCGAGCGCCTGCGCCAGATCAGCGATGATGTCGTCGCTGTCCTCGATCCCGCAGCTCAGCCGGAGAAAGCCGTCCGGAATGCCCAACGCCGCCCGGGCCGACGGCGTCTGATCCTTGTGGGAGGTGAGGCGGGGCTCGGAGACCAGCGACTCCACCCCGGCCAGGCTGGGTGCGTGGAGGATCAGCTTGAGCCGTTTGAGCATCCGCTCCGCCGCTTTGGGTCCGCCCTTGAGCTCCAGCCCCACCATGCCGCCGTAGCCGTCGAGCACCTTCTTGGCGCGCTGGTGATCCGGATGCGACGGCAGGCCGGGATAGTGCACCTTGGCGAACCCCGCCTGCGCCTCGGCCCAGCGCGCGACGGCCAGTCCGTTGATGTTGTGCCGCTCCATCCGGAGCGCCAGCGTCCGCATCCCCCGGTCGACCATCCAGGCGGTGTGCGGATCGATCGCCTGACCCCACCGGCGTACCAGCCGGTTGACCTCCTCCACCAGCGAGGTCGACCCCGCCACGGCTCCGGCGACGACGTCGCTGTGGCCGTTCAGGTACTTGGTGGCGCTAGTGATCGCCACGTCGGCGCCGTGCTCCAGTGGGCGGAAGTTGATCGGGCTGGCGAAGGTGGAGTCGACCAGGAGGGCGAGCCCGAATTCCTTGGCCACCTGCGCCACCGGGATCATGTCCACCAGCCGCATGAGCGGGTTGGTGGGCGTCTCGACGAAGATGGCGCGGGTGCCCTTCCGCACCGAGCGGCGCCAGAGTCGGGGCTGGTCCGGCCGGACGTAGGTAATCTCGATCCCGAACCGGCCCAGCTCCTCGTCGAACAGTGCCTGGGTGCCGCCGTAGATCCAGCTGCTGCTGAGCAGGTGGTCGCCGGGGCGGAGCACCGCCAGGTGGGCCAGGGCCGTGGCCCCCATCCCGCTGGCCAGGAAGATCGCGTCCTCCGCCCCCTCCAGCAGGGCGTACTTCGCGGCCACCGAGACCTGATTGGGCGTGTTGCCGTAGCGACCGTAGAGAATGTCTTCCTGGGAGCCGACCGGATTGGTGAACGTGCTGCTCTGGACGATGGACGGCGCCACCGGCGACCAGTCGGCCCGCCGATGAGGATTACCGTGGATCGCCGTCGTCGAGAGTCCGAGGCGGCGGGGGGTCATGTGATGAGAAGCGGGTGATACAGCTCGCCGTCGCGACGCACCAGACGTTGCAGCTCCAGCGACTGCAGCGCCTCGCGGCTCCGCGCCTCGCTCCAGGCCAGGACCCGCGCGAGCTCGGCCCCGCTCAGCGGCCCCAGCTCACACACGTAGGCGAACGCGGTCCGCGCGTCCGCGCTCACCCAGCCGAGCAGCCGCGGAACGCCGTGATCGTCACCCGGCAGCGCCACCATCACGAGCCGGTGGTGGGTCAGCACGTGATCGATCGCCTCGTGCTGGTCCTCTCGCAGCCCCTGCAGCACCAGGAAGCGGACGCCGCGCTCGGTATCGGCCAGGAGCAGCTTGGCCACCACCTCGTCGGCGCAGCTGAAGTCGAGCAGCTCGATGTCGGAGAAGTCCAGAAAGGCCGTCTGGCAGCTGGAGTGGGCCAGCGCCTCCTCGATGCGGGTGCGCACCGCCACGCCGGTGGGGCGGGTGACCAGATTGCGGTAGGGCGCGGCGACCGTCTCACGCAACAGGTGGCCGATCCGGATGGTTTCGATCATCGGACCTCGGCGCTCTGCGCGGGGATGGTGATCTGCACCTGGGCTCCGGGAAAGAAGGGGAGGTGGTCGCTCAACGGAACATCCTCATCCCAGGCGGGCACGATGGCAAGTCGGGCCGTGCCGCTGCGGATCGAGATCTTGCCCTTCCATTGGTCGAGGAACCGCTTGATGGCGGCGAGGCCCTGGCCCCGGCCCGGATCGCGGAAACGGCTCACGTTCTGAATCAACGCCGCCTCCAGCGCCGCGCCGTCGCCCCAGCGCTCGCCGTAGCGCTTGGCCTGGGTGCTCTCCAGCGATCGGCGAAACCCGATCCCGGCGTCGCTCACCGCGATCACCGCCACCCGGCGCCCCAGCCGGCGGCGGAACGTATAGGCCTGCACCGCGACCCATCCGCT
>DATAOI010000014.1 GCA_036265815.1 Gemmatimonadales bacterium | reverse complement strand
ACGGAGGAATCGCTCGGCGCCGATGACCGCGGCGAGCTCGGGCTTGAGCACCTTGATGGCGACCTTGCGGTCGTGCCTGAGATCCTCCGCGAGATACACGGTGGCCATGCCGCCCGCGCCGAGCTCGCGCTCGATGCGGTAACGGTCTGCAAGAGCTGGTGAGAGGTGGGACCGGGGGTCCGTCATCGGAAACCGTAAGATGCTCGCATGAACAGATTTGCGCGAGGGCACCCGGTCCCCTTGAGTTCCCCGGCACCGGGCGGTAAGGTGGTGGCGTCAACCACGCAGCCTCACCATGCAGCCAAACAGGAAGCGGCACAATGAGTAAGAAGATTCTGATGCTGGTCGGCGATTTCGTCGAGGACTACGAGGTCATGGTGCCGTTCCAGGCACTCCTGGCGGTGGGTCACACCGTGCACGCGGTGTGTCCCGGCAAGAAAGCGGGCGAGAAGGTCCGCACCGCAATCCACGATTTCGAGGGTGATCAGACCTACACCGAGAAGCGGGGCCACGATTTCGCGCTGAACGCGGCGTTCGACGAGGTGCGGCCGGAGGATTACGACGCGCTGGTCATCGCCGGCGGGCGGGCGCCTGAGTACCTACGACTGAACGAGAAACTGCTCGGCGTCGTACGCCACTTCTTCGAGGAAGACAAGCCGGTCGCCGCGATCTGCCACGGGCCCCAGATCCTGACCGCGGCAGGCGTGATCAAGGGCCGGAAAGTGTCGGCGTATCCGGCCGTCGGCCCCGAGGTGAGGCTCGCCGGCGGAGACTACGCCGACATCCCGATCGACCAGGCGGTGGTGGACGGCAACTTGGTCACCGCCCCGGCCTGGCCCGCGCACCCCGCCTGGCTGGCGAAGTTCTTCGAGGTGCTCGGTACCAGGGTGGTGCACGAGGAGACGGCGGGCGTCGGGCGCTAACCTCCGGCGCCCGCCCGAATCCGCCGCACCAGCGCCGGGAGATTCTGGATCACCATCACCCGCGCCGCCGGGCTGCTGCGCACCATCACGAACGTCTTGCCGTCCGGCGACACGCCGTAGTTCGCGTGCGGCGACGTGCCCACGATGTCGCCGATCGGAAACAGCCGCGTCCGCTTGGTCACCGCGAGCGCCGGCGTCGTTACGATACTGGCCGCGACCAGGTAAGGCCCTTCCTGCTTCGTCTCCCGATAGAACAGCTCCCGCCCGTTCGGGCTCCACACCGGCTCGTTTCCGCCGTCGGCCGAGACCAGCACCTGGTCCTGCTCCCCGGCGAGGTCGCGCACGTACACCTCGTCTCGCCCCGACTGGTCCGACACGAACGAGATCCAGCGGCCGTCGGGCGATACGCCGACGAACGACTCGTTGAACCGGCTCGCCACCAGCGGCTCCAGCGGCCCTCGGCCCGCATTCCGGATGATCGCGGCGTCGGTGCCGGCTCCGCCCTGGGTCGAGTCGGGGAGCTTCGGGTCCCGCCGGAGGTCGGCCGCGGTGGTGACCAGCGCACTGCCATCCTTGAGCCATTCCCCGGTGTAGGCCAAGAGCGGCGAAGTCAGCAGCGTGTCCGGCGCCTCGGCGCTGCCTGGCCGTTTCCGGAGCAGCTTCAGCAGCACGCTCCCCGGCCGGTTGACCGGCACGATGTAGGTGAGGAATCGCCCGTCCGGGGTCCAGGTCGCATCGTGACCGTCCCGATCGAACGTGGCGCGGGAGAACGTCCCCTCGGTCAGATCCAGGATCCAGACGTTTCGCCCCTCTACCGAGTTGAAGTCCAGCGAGAGCCGGCGGCCGTCCGGCGAGAACTGCGGGTGATGGAAGTTCCGCCGCTCCGGCGTGGCCAGCCGGCTCGCGCCGATCCGGTCGACGAAGACCAGCGACGCCGGCTCCTGCGGGATGTAGGCGACGTTGCCGTTATCGGCGACGGCGAACTGGGCCACCCCGTTCCCAGTGACGGACACGTTGGTCGCCACCGTCACCGGCGCCGCGCTGAGCTGCTTCCGGCCCGGATCGAACGGTGCGGCCTGCAGGGTGCCTGCCCCCGTCAGGAACACGAGCAGTCCCTGGGTCACCCTCGCCTCGATGACCGGGGTGCTAACGATCTGCGTCTCGGCCCCGGTCCCGAGATCCACCAGCACGACCGGGCCGGTGGCATTCCCGACCCGCGTCCGCACGGTGAGCGCGGAGCGTCCCTTGTCCAGGATTTGCAGCAGGTGGTACCCGCCTTTGTGCAGCCTGGGCACGAGCGAGTCGCCCTCGACCGTGCCCAGGTCGGCGTCGCTGCTGTACCAGAGCGTGCCGTCGGGGGCGAACGCCGCGTCGCTCGTGGTCAGCGACGCGGAGACCAGCTCCTCGGTGCCGCCGTCTAGTGGGACGCGTAGCACCTGTCGCGTGGTAGCCCGCGTCCCCACGATCGACCGCCCGTCGGGCGACACCAGCGGGCTGGCCATGTTGACCGCGTTCTGAATCGGCGTCCCCGCCTCCGCATCGAGCGCGTGGCGCATCAGCCGAAGCGTCCCGTCCGAGCCGGCGACGAGGTACACCACCGTCTGGCCGTCCGGGAGGAACGCCAGGTGGCGCTGCTGGGAGCTCGCCCCGCTCCCGCCCAGGCCCGGCACCAGGAGGGCGAGCCGGGACGGCGGGAGCTCGGGCCGCGGCCGGCTCAGCGCCCAGGCGGCGATTCCGGCGGTGACGCCCGCCAATGCCCAGCCCGCCCACAGGAGCGGCGCGCGGCGTGAGCCGACGGGAGGCCGCGCGGCCGCCATCGGAACCGTGGGAATCGACCCGCTCCGCGATCCGCTCCCCGTCAGCGCGTCGCTGAACTCGCGGGCCGAGCCCCAGCGGTCGGCCGGCAGCTTCTGCAGCGCGGTCATGATCGCGGACTCGGCGGCCGGCGGCACCGTCGGGCGCTTGGGCCTGAGCGGCGGCGGCTGCTCGGTGAGCACCTTGGCGACAATCGCCTGCGAGCTGGGCCCGGTGAAGGGCGGCTCGCCGGCCAGCATCTCGTAACTCATGGCGCCCAGGGCGTACACGTCGCTCCGGGCGCCGATCTCGCGCTCCCCCATCGCCTGCTCGGGCGACATGTAGGCCGGCGTGCCGAGTGACATGCCGGTCTGGGTCATCCGGCTGCCACCCGCCTGGTGCACGGCGAGGGCGATGCCGAAGTCGGCCACCAGCGCCGCCCCATCCTGCAGCAGGATGTTCTCCGGCTTGATGTCGCGATGGACCACGCCCTGGCGGTGCGCATAGTCCAGCGCGGAGGCGACCTCGCGCGAGAGGCGGAGCGCCTCCTCCACCGGAAGCTGCCGCTCGCGCGTGAGGCGGGCGCGGAGCGATTCGCCGGCGACGTACGGCATCACGTAGTAGAGCAGACCGCCGGCTTCGCCCGAGTCGATCAGGCCCAGGATATGGGGGTGCTGCAGGTTGGCGGTGACCTTGATCTCGGCTAGGAACCGGTCGCCGCCGAGCACGGCGGAAAGCTCGGGGTGCAGCACCTTGATGGCGACCTTGCGGCCGTGCCGCAGGTCTTCGGCGAGATAGACGATGGCCATGCCGCCCTGGCCGATCTCCCGGTCGAGGCGGTAGCGGTCGGCCAGTGCCAACTGGAGCCGGTCGAGCAGCTCGGGCATGTCGCGTCGGGTGGTAGAGGGATCATACAAGATGGCTGCGGGTTGGGCTCAACGCCAGATTCGGACGAGTCGACACCTGTCGGCGTATCCCGCCGTCGGGCCCGAGGGGAGGCTCGCCGGCGGTGACTACACCAACCCCCCGATCGACCAGGCAGTGGAGGATGGCAACTGGTGACGAGCCCTCACTGGTGCGGCTCCAGCTGGGTCAAGCCGACCAGGAACTCGCGCGACTGCGGGTCGTACGCGATGCGGTAGGCGCCCGGATAGTACCCCCCGGGTGTGTACTGCCCGGCCGTCGGTACCGGAATGATCTCCTCCGGGGCCGCCTCACCACTGCTGGTCTTCTTGGCAAGGAGCCAGGCTCGCGTGATCATCGGCTCATCGAAGATGAAGCGCCCGTCCCAGGAGCCCTTCATGAAGGTTCGGGTGAAAGGCGCGAATCCTGCCGGGTTGCCCAGAGCGGCCTGCAGCTCGGGCGAGCGAACGTCGAACCAGTGGAGGCCCATCTGGGGGACCGTGACCGCCGCTGCCGGTGCGCCCGCCGCGGTGGCCGCGTCCAGATAAAATGGCGGGCGAAACTCCTCTGCCGGGAGATTCATCGCCTCGGTGGCGAACCGCGGATCCGTGGGGACGATCGAGGCGCGGGTCTCCCGTGAGACGGTATAGAAGTGGAAGTCGAAGTGAGGGATCCCATAGATGACCGTCGGCTCGTGACCGGACGGGTTCCAGTCGAGCTCGACGAAGCGGTACGGGGTCGGGTTGAGCGCGGGAAGGGCGAGGAGGTGCATCCCCATAGTGGCCGGCAATCCCTCCATCGCGCGCTCGCTCAGGGCGACGCCGAGCTCGAGCGGCGCATCCCGCTCGATGCTGTTGACCAGAACGTACGTCCGCGCGATTCCGTCGCCTACTTTGAGGGGAACTCCGTAGTGGCGCACGGTGTGGCCGGCCGGCAGCTCGGGGTCGGCCGAGGGCGCGGTTAGCGTGCGATCCGAGCTGCCGGAAGGGGTGGCCGCGTCGCACGCGGCGAGCAGGGTGAGGAGCCCGAGCGCGGAGACCGCGTCGGAACGCGCGAGTGGATGGCAGGACACGGGGACTCTCCTGGTTGGGTCGGTGCCGGCCCGCGCCATCTGCGCGGGCTCGGCCACTCGATCTCCCAGCCTAGGAGAATCCGGTCAATCTCCGGTCAGAGCCCGGTCAACTGGTGCTTCGTCTGTCCTCGTATTCGTCGTGCCGCCGCCACCACTGATATCGCTCGGTGTGCGGCCAGCCCTCCGGGGAATCCTCCCAGTCCTCCTGCCGGCCGTACGGGGTGAGGTCGAGGAATGACCACACCGGGCCGAGCGCCTCCACCCCGCGCCCGTCGGTGAAGTAGCTGCGATAGACGGCGTTGCCGTTCCGCAGAAAGACGCTGAGACCGAACGTCTCGCCGCGGGGCGTGGTGAGGCCGAAGTCGTCGTTGAAGTCGCTGTCGGCGGAGGAGTACCGGGCAGGGTCCACCCCATGCACTCGCGGTAGGCCTGGATCTGGGGCAGCGGCGCGCGGGAGATCAGCGCGAGCGAGGTGTTCCGCGCGTGCAGGTGCGCCTGGTGGCCGATCTGGTCCACGAACATCGAGCACCCGGGGCAGCCGTGAGGGAGTCGTAGCGGAGCGCGGTGTACGGGGCTACCGGCTGTCCAGCCGCATCCTCCAGACCTCCTTGATATGTGCGAGCCGCGTTGCCGCAATGAGGCGGCCGTCCGGGGAGACCGCCGGCTCGAACAGATTGGCAGTGTCATGCGAGAGCTGCCGTGCTCTGCCGCCGGACAGGTCGATGCGGAAGAGCTGCATCCTGCCCCGTGTCACCGCGGGGTAGATGATCGCCTTTCCGTCGCGCGTCCAGCCCAACCCGCCGTAGGTGCCCATGGGAAACTCGATCAGCTTCCGTGCGTGCTTCCCGTCGCTCGCGACGACCCAGAGCGCGTGCCGCCCTGCGCCCAGATCTTCCTCCAGCGCAATCTCATCGCTCACGGGAGACCAGGAGACGGACATCGCGTTGTGAATCTCCGGTGGCACCGCGAGCCGGCCATGCGAGAGTGGCCGGCCCGTTGCGGTGTCGATCGTGACGATGAACGGCTGGGAGACACCGGGCTGCCCCGCTCGGTCGTACCCGTTGAAGATCAGGCGTGAGCCGTCACGCGACCAGTCCGGCGGCCCCGCCTCCCACCCGAAGTCCGTGAGCCTGGTCTCCGCGGAATCGCGCGCGGGCGCGCCCACGGGACGGAGCCAGATGTCGTCGCTCGCGTCCGGCGCCTGGTAGTACGGGTCCGGCGTCTTCGGGCGGTGGGAGTGATACGCCACCCAGTGACCTCGCGGGGACCACACCGGCTGGAAATCCTCGTGGTAGCCGGTGATGATCGGACGGAGGGGGCCGGTCGGCCGCCCGCGCGCATCCACGTCCACCGCACCGCCGTCCCAGGCAATCGCCCAGTCAGCCCAGCGCCAGTCGCCGTAGCAGAATCCGATCTGTCGCCCGTCCGGCCGCCACGAGGGCACGAGAGCGCCACGCACGACGAGCTCCGCCGGCCCTCCAGCGGCAGGCAGAACCACGACGGACGCTTCACTGCTGGTCCGGGTCCAGAACAGGCTGACGCCGCCGATGGAAGGTGCCATGGCGTCGCCGCCCGCGGCGGGCGGAGGGACCACCAGCTGCCGTGCGCCGGTGGTCAGATCGATCGCATAGATGCCCAGCCGCCTGTCGGCGTGCGGCTCGTGACGGATTTCGGGCGGGGGGTTGCCAGCACTGGCGAGCGCGACGTAGGCGTGGAGCCCGTCGGGCGCCGCGGCGATGGGAGACACGAACGACGGGGCCGCATCCAGGTCGGCGGCAACGATCCGCTCCGCGCCGGACGGAATCTCGAGCCGCACGAGGTTGGAGGTTCCCCGGCGCTGGACGGCGAGCAGCAGCAGAGCCGTTCCGTCAGGAAGCCACGTCGTTCCCGTGATGCCGCGACCCGCTGCCGGATACGACCGGGGCTTGCCGGGCGGGCCGACGTAGATGCTGTCCGGAGCGTTCCCCAGAGTGTACGCCACCAGCGCACCGTCCGGGGACCAGACCGGGGACGAGCCGCGAGGCAGAGGAAGGGGCCGAGGCGCCGGTCGGTCGTTCTGGTACCAGCCACGCTTGCCATCCCTGGTCCCGTAGAGCACCAGATCGCCGTGCGGTCCCCAGGCCGCCGAGGCGACGTCCGACACTCCGGGCCAGAGCTGCTCGGGCGCCTCCCGCTTTGCATTCAGGTCGAGGATCCGGACCCCGGTCCAGCCCGAGTAGATCGCCCAACGGCCATCCGGCGATACTCGGGCCCAGGTGGGATACTCCTCGAAGAACACGTCGGGAGAATCACTGAAGATCCGCTCGGCGGGGGGAGCCGCGGGCGTCGCGGTCTGCGCCTGGAGCTCAGTCCAGGGATGCTGAGCTCCTGCAAGGCCGCAGAGGGCGACCAGTCGATGGTAAATCTGGCGGCAGCTCACCATCCCACATCCACGCTGATGGTCCACAGATCGCTCTGACGATCTCCCAAAGTAAAGTAGAACCGCCCGCCGAACGTCCTGGGCAGGGGGGACCTTGCCCCACCTTGCCTCCATCCGTATAGGCCAAACGCCCTATTTGCTCTCCCCGTCCCTGGTTTACCTTTAGTCCGACCGCGCCCCCCTGATCATGTGGGGAACGTTCCCTAGAGATCCCGAAGCAACTACTCGCCTTGAGTTGGTAATGGCGGGTCGTAGATCAGGCGGCTCCCGCCGCCTGATCCCCGGAGCACCATCCGGGAGACCCCAAGGTAAAGCGCATGAAGAGACCGCAGATAGCTCAGGCCCTGCTCCGGCCAGCCTTCGCTTCCCTGTACCCCGGCATTCCCCCGAACGAATGGCGACCCGCGGCGGTGATGACCGACCAGGTACTCGCCATTCGGCTCCATGCGAAGCACCAGGTTCCCATGATCCGTGATCGGGCACTGGATGCGACTCATTTCGAGTTCCGCACCGTCCCCTCGGCGGGATCCTCGATGGCGCAACGGGAGAGTCGCTCCGAGGAGCGTCGGTCAGCGAAGAACCGCCCGGTCGAGCACTCCTAAGCAGGTGAACACCGATTAAGCAGGTGAATACCGATGTCTTCCAGTCGCTGTCCAAATTGCGGGCTGGCCATTGCTTCGCCCACCGCGACCTGCCCCCTCTGTCGGGCCAGTCTGATTCATGTGGACGTGCGGCGTGTGCTACTCTGGTCCGCCGTGGTGGCCGAGTACCTGCTGCTCGTGGTGCTTCACCTCCGGAGGTGAAGCGCTGGTGGGGTGCGCGGATGCCGCGGCCTTCTTGGTCCGCCGCCTCGCCGATCGCTTTCCGGGCAGCATCGACCCCGCCGGCACTCCCGACATCCCAAGATGCGCGCGCAACGCCGGGGTGAGCCGCTTCCGCACCAGCGCCTGCACCAGCTCCGGTGACGGTTCCGCCTCACCCAGGACCAGTGGCCTCACCTCGCCGCCCTCCAGCGCCAGCACCGGCACGCCGTCCCGATACAGGATCCGGTTTCTTCCCAGGGCGGAGACCCGCTCCCCCGGCGTGACGATGCCGGCGAGGTTGAGCGGATCCGCCGCGCTGAGCGCGACCAGGCGGCCTCTGGGGCCCTGCCGCCGAACCGCCCGCAACTGACCCACCGCCTCGGGCAGGGCGAACTGCTCGCCCGACATCCCGCTCACGAACCGCCCGCCCCGGATCTCGCCCCGGGCCTCCAGCCGCCGGTAGATCTGCAGCAGCTCGCGCCACGGCGGTGCCCCCGGCTCGCGTGCCAGGAGCCTCCTGAAGATCACCCCATAGCGCCGGAGCAGCGTGTGGGCGATGAGCTCGAGGCGCTCAGTATCGGGAACCTGCGCGCCGCCCTTCAGCAGGGACCACCGGCCCGCGCTCTCGATCCCGAACGGCACCGTCCGGTGCCGACGCTGTCTGCCACCCAGCGGCTTCCGCTTGCTCGACGGGGTGATGAGGGCCCTTAAGCCCGCAAACCCGTCCGAGGTCACCATGCCCAGCCCGGCCAGCTCGGCGAGCGCCTGCTCGACCTGCGTGGTGAGCAGGCCCGACGCCGGCACCAGCTCGTGGAAAAAGATGGCGCCGCGCTGGTCCAGTACCTCGCGCACCCGCGCCGCATAGCTCGACAGCTCCTGGTCCTCGGCCCCTGCTCGCTCGGCGAGCCAGGTACCAGCGTGCGCCCTCGAGCACAAGGCGATCGGGGTCGAGCGGATCGGGCCTCCCGTCCCGCCCGCCCGCTGACCCGCCGGCACCCGGCCCCAGGCCACACGCCCGGTGAGGCACAGGGTGTCCAGCAGCATCGGCTCGTACTCCTCGCACCGCGCCGAGAGCACGTCGGCCTCCCAGGCGGCGGCGGGCAGCTCGAAGCCTTCGAGCTGCTCGATCACCGTAGCCAGCCCCTCGATGCCCGCCACCCGGTGCTCCGGATCGACCCGCTGCCAGGCGAACAGGAATCGCATGAAGTCCGCGGCGCTCACCGGCTCGATCTCCGCCCGCAGCCGGTTGAGGGTGTAGCGGTGAATCCGGGCCAGCAGCCGGCGGTCGCACCATTCCAGGTCTCCGGCGGGTCCGGCAGGCCGGGGCGTGAAGCGTCCCCGCAGCACTACGCCCTCGCCCTCCAGCGAGACCAGCGCGGCCCCGGCCTCGAGCTCGGGCAGCCCGAGCGGCGCGGCCAGCTCGGCCGCCGTGACCGGACCGAGGATTCCGAGCCGGCCGCGGAAGAGCTCCCGCACCGAGCCCTGCCCCAGCTCGGCTGCACGCTCGGCGGCCACCCAGAGGGCCGGACGGCCGTCAGCCTGAGTCACTCGCACCGCCCGCCCGGCCTCCACCAGCTCGCGCCAATAGCCCAACCAGCTCTCGCCCGCTCGTCCGGCGCCCCCTTCGGCCTCGGTGAGGAAGCCGGAGGTGAGCAGCGCGTCGTGCAGCTCGTCAGCACTCTGGACCTCGGGCCATGCCTCGTCCCGGACCCGCTCGATGGCCGCGGGATCCAGCGCGCCGAGGTCATCGGCGGAGGACGGCTCCGTGGCGCGGCGGGTGTAGACGGCCTGGGTCCGGCGCTCCTCCAGCGGCGCGTCGTCCAGGAAGGCGTAGGGCTTGGCGTTGAGGATCTCGCTCGCCAGCGGGGACGGCTCCGGCAGATCGCGCGCGATGCAGCGGATCTCTCCGGCGTGGATTCGGCGGAGCACGGCGATGAGCCCGTCGAGATCCATCACCTCGTGCACGCAGTCGTCGATGGTCTGCCGCACCAGGGGGTGGTTGGGGATCTCCCGGTCGCCGGGGATGTTCTCCAGGCAGGCGGCGGCGTCGGGGAAGGCGGCGGCCAGGAGGTCCTCGGCTTCCATGCGTTGAATCTGGGGCGGGACCTTGCGCCCGCCGCGGTTCCGGGGCAGCGCGAGCGCGATCGACGTGTTCCATCGCCAGTGGGTCCCGAACATCGGCGCATCAAGCAGCGCCTGGACCAGGATGTCGCCCACGGTGTCGGGATGGAGGAACTTGAAGACCGTCTCCAGCGGGAAGGAATGCTGAGGCCCAAGCGAGAGGAGCACTGCGTCCTCGGTGGCCGCCGCCTGGAGCTCGAAGTTGAACTGCCGGCAGAAGCGCTTCCGGAGCGCCAAGCCCCACGCCCGATTGACCCGGCTGCCAAACGGCGCGTGGAGCACGAGCTGCATGCCGCCCGATTCGTCGAAAAAGCGCTCGGCGATGAGGGTGTCCTGGGTGGGCAGGGCGCCTAGCATGCGGCGCGACTCGGCGAGGTAGGCGAGGACCTGGGCACGGGAGGGGTCGTCACCCGGACCGACGGCAAGAGGCCATGCGTTGGGGGATGGCTCCTTCGCTTCGCTCGGGAGGACTCCCCCCTCGACTCGCTCATCCACCTCCCCCCGCAGCTCCGCCACCGCGGCCGACAGCTCCCGGCTCCGGGCCGGCGCCTCGCCCAGCCAGAAGGGGATGGTGGGCGGCTGGCCTCGGGCGTCCTCCACCCGGACTGTCCCGCGCGCTACTTGCTGGATCCGCCAG